>JAPYVG010000143.1 GCA_028277025.1 Sulfolobaceae archaeon | reverse complement strand
CCTTGAAGTGAAGGTCTTATTGCGTATACTCCAGTAGGCTCTAGGTAAGTATGTTGATAAAGGGTATTCGGCGACATGTATATCTTACCCTATCTAACATTAACTATCAAAAACTTTGCTTCCTTCTACTTTTCTCGAAATAGAGGGAATTTACTAACTGCTGTACTTGAGAGGCTGAAGACTAGCATCTTCCCGCCCTGGAACGGTAGACCCAAAATCACCTCCTTAAAAATAAATCTATAGTGTAAATAAGTGTTTCAATTACATTAATTGTAAAATTCTTTGGATTGAATAAATCGGGGAAAAATAATTAATAATAATCTAAACTCCTCTCTCCCCACCTCCCCCTTGAATAAGGAGTAGAGTACAAGGGCTAGTATGAGGATCAACGTGCGGAAAACAAACTTAGTAGAACTAGTGAATGGAAGAAAAGCCTTAATGTTCCTATAAGAGAATTCTATGGGACCTCTTACCTTATTGTACAAATCCAACACTTCCCTCTTTGGTATTTCGAGGTTAGTAGCCCTAGCAAAATAAACAAGCCTCTTCTTCTTTCTCCTCACTTTTTCCCTACTGTACACAAGGAGTCTGAACTTGACCTGCTCATCCTTCCTATGCCTCTTACTATTAGCCTTGTAATCCCCGTCAAACCCCTCAAAAACCTTCAGTCCCCAACTGGGACAGCGACTATGTAATTAAACTGTAAAATGAAGTTGAGCACATTCACTGTGTAGAAACCAGCGTCAAGAGTTATCAACCTTATCTTGAATCCCATTGCGACAACTTGCTCCACAAGAGCCTTCACTATCTCTTCCTTAGTCATACCGTTCACTTGCAGGCAAGTAAAATTACTCTCCCCTTATACTTGGTTGTTGCAGTTGCGTAGTTCCACGAGCTTCCCTTCTCTGAACTTCCGAGTCCTTTCATCGGTTTCCCGTACCACATCTTTGTTGCAAGTCTATTGAAAAAAGATCTAGCCTAAACTAATATTCTTCTAATATTTATGGCTCTAGGTATTACGTTCCAATGCGGCAAAAGGTTTTAAGCCATCAGTAAAAAGACTATCTTATGTATGTGTTATTTAAGGGAACACTTACAAACTTCCTCTTCTCACTTGATGATTACAAAACGAGAAAATCTAAACTTATACAAAAATATCCTCAAGGCTCTTTCATTTGGGGATATAACCGATCTAGTAAACTTCTAGAAAATCAGGTAAGAGCATTTTTATACCTTAATAAATCTGAGTCACGCTTAAAAGGTGGTATAGTCTTGGAGGGTGAGATAATAGATATTGCGGAATTAAGCGAAAAATACTGGCCAGAAGGAGAATGGAAATATTATGTGACATTGAAGATTATATATATACCTAAATCGGTACTTTCTACGACAGATACAACTAGATGGAAAATAATAGATTTAGACAAACTTAAGGAAATAGGAGTTAAAATTTTACCTGGAATACAAAAAATAGATAATGAACTTGGTAGGAGAATAGAGAAACTTTTAGGTGAGATTGATGCAAACTAGCATTGATGATTTTCTAAATAGTAAGTATCGTTCCGTGCTGTTTAGAGATATAGTGAAATTAAGGACAAATTATGCTACACACGATCTCTATCCATATCCTGCAAAATTTATTCCGAACGTGGTGAGGTATTTCATAGAAGCTTATACCAAGCCTGGAGAAACGTTGTTTGACCCGTTTGCTGGATCTGGTACCCTGGCAATTGAGGCTGAGATAACAGGCAGGAATTATATTCTATGGGATTTAAATCCAATAATAGAGGTCTTGGTTAAAGCAGAAACGTGGAAGGGTGAAATTTCGGAAAAGATTTTTGAGATAGACTTTAATTATAACAAAAGTTTTATACCTAAATGGAAAAACTTAGGTTATTGGCATCCTAAAGAATTCATAGCTCAGTTGTCAAAACTTTGGGCATATTACCATGACCATCCGAACCATTTAGTCGCAATACCGTTGTTCAAAATTACGAAATATTTCTCTTATGCTGAACTGGAATTCCCAAAATTATATAAATCAAAATTTGCAATAGAAAGGGTCAACGGACTGTTAAATTCTAATTGGAAAGAAATAATGAGAGATATGTATTGGAAAGAAGTTGAAAGAATTATAAGGAAGGTTAAGGAATTTCAATCTTTATGTAAATGTGTTTCCAGCGGGAAAGTTTACGGAGGAGTAGACGTTTTAAGCGAAAGTCCTCCAAATGTAGATTCTGTAATAACTTCACCCCCCTATCTACAAGCCCAAGAGTATATAAGGACGTTTAAAATTGAACTATATTGGCTGGGCTATGACGATAATAAAATAAGAGAGCTAAGTAAGAAGGAAATTCCCTATAATAAACCCCCTAATGTAGAAATAAGGAGTAAAACCTTCAAGGAATACCTAGAAAAAATAAAGGAATTCGGAAATAAGAAACTGGTCGACATTTATATTACCTACTTTAGGTCACTGGCATACTTCTTTGGTAAGGTTAATGCAAGAACCTTAGGAATATTTGTGGGACCAGTAAAAGTAAGAACGCTTAGAGTACCCATAGACGAAATATTAAAGGAGCATTTAGAATCATTAGGCTGGAAGCATGAAGTAACTTTCATAGACAAAATAGTATCTAGACGAATAAAGGAAGTGAATAAGAACCCTGCTACAAAGTTAGAAGATGAACGCACACCAACAGAGCACTTACTTATTGTGAAGAAAAATTAATTTCTTCCTTCTCCCGCTTAATTTTAAACGGAATTACAACATCATATGATAGCAATAATATACTCATGTATAGGCCCATTATATATCAAAATTGCAGAAGAAACATGTGAAAATATAGAGGAAATAAAATCTAAATGGAAATACGCATGCTTAATTGAAGTGTTTGATGATAAGAAAGAAAAGATGCTTTATACCTCATGATAAGATTATATCACATAAATAACGCTTAAGTATTAGTAGGCTCATAATGATGTATGAACTTATTAACAGTTAAGAAGTATTTGTTTAAGCAATCACTTACAAAATTCCAAGAGATCCAGTTAAAGTATATTAACTCTATACTACAAGATATATTGGTTCCAATTCTTTGTGATTATAAAAATATTGATATCATTAAGTCTCAAATAACCGATATAGAAAGTTTCTATTTTGGCTTTAAGCAAAACCCTTCGTCTATATCAGAAAAACTAGCTCTCCCATTATACATCTCAAATAGATTTTTTATTGCTTCATCTGGCCCTAGATTCGGCTCAATATATGAGGATCTTATTAAATCTTTTCTAGAAAATTTCGGCTATCAAGTAGATGAAAGGGTAAATATATTTAAATATACACTATTTAGTGAATATTACCAAAAAAAGTATTCTAAACAACAAAAAGTAATAGATTTTATTGCGAGAAAAGATAATAAACTTTACTTAATAGAGCAAAGAACAAGTGAGCATTCTGGTGGAAGAACTGGTCAAGAATCACTATTAGATAAGTTTAAAGTCTTTCTGAATTGGATTATAGAAAAGTCCGCTGATCCATTAATAAAGGAAGGTTTAAGAGAAATATATTTAATTATATTTATTTCATATTCAGAAAAACATGAGATACTGACTGAACAAAACGTGAACAGAGGTAGAATAAATAGTTTAATTGAATATATAGTAGAAAATCTCGGTGATTATTTTACCCGTCTGACAAATAAGGAGTTTAAGACAGAATGCATAGATCTAGCATCGTGTTTAAAAGAATATAGGAGATTAGTATTTTATACAAATGAAATTAAAATTGAGTTTAGAATTATGTTAGGAGAAGAATTTTATAAAGAAATATTAGGAGAGAAATATTCTTCGCTAAAGAATAAGATACTTAATGAAGAATTAGGAGACGATTTATGGATAATATATTCCATTTTACCCTATGAATTAAGATTGTATTACGAGGAAGGATTTATGTGGTCTAATCGCATATATGAAATGTTAATTTCACGATATAATAATATTATTACCAGTGCATCTAACGAAGATGATATTATAAATAAGATAGCTAGTAAAATTATGGAAGATCAAAAAGATCTAAGATTACTGGAAACAAACAACTTATCAAAACAATATGAATACCTAAAAACTCTGTGTGCAGCTTCGCTAATCCTTTATGCGTTAAAATGCCCAAGTAGACTAGGTATATAATTTTATATTATATAACTATGAAGATTAAAAATTATTTTATCATTTTAGTAATTACAAACAATCATTTTATTCAACAGATACTATTCAAGAAATATATTTAGTACTACATTTCTCCGCTATTTATCTAGCATTATCTATTAGATATATGATGTTAAACAATTCTTTATTTTTATTAAGAATATATTCATTTTTCATTATAAATTCCTTGACATAGTCTAGGTTAATTTTCTTAGGAGACGCTACCGAAGATCTAATATAGCCAATCTTATTC
>JAPYVG010000142.1 GCA_028277025.1 Sulfolobaceae archaeon | reverse complement strand
GCCTTGGTTTTAGGTAATAGGACTGGAATAGATGAAGTTTGTAGTAAAGCAATAAGTCTGGGTTTAAAAGCTTACATGATAAAGGTTTAAACTCTCCCTAATACACCTTTTTATATTTTATCTTCAGATTCTTAATATGAATAATTGTACATATTTGATTTAAGATAGATATTTTTATATTTTATTAAAGCTAAAAATGAACTTACATGACTGAGGAAGATTTAATAGAAGAAGCAGAGAGTTTAATTAGAGAAAAGGAATACGAAAAAGCAATTAAGTTACTAGAGAACATAGAATTGCCAGAGGCCTTTGTGTTAAAATCCGATTGCTATTACGCTCTTAAGCAGAAAGAGAAAGCCATTGCAGAATTAAAGAAGGGCATAGAAAAATTCCCATATAGCCACTATTTATACTATAAACTTTCACTTATATTCTTCAATTTCAGGGAATTTAGTGATGCGTTAAAGGAAATCGATAATGCCCTAGCAATAATGCCCTATTCTTTAGAATATAATAAATTAAAAGGCATGATATTATTTGAAATGCAAAATTATGAAGAGGCGTACAATGTATTCGCTTACGTTACTAAATTAAAACCCGACGACATAGAAGCTAGGCTTTATAAGGCTGAATGTTATTATAGGATAGGAAGATATTTAGATGCTTTAGCGGAAATAAATAGGGCTTTAGAGTACGATAATAAAAACCACTTATTACATTTCTTAAAGGGAAAAATTTATCTAGAGACGAGATATTACAGACTTGCAATAAATGAGTTTAAAATCGCGCTAAGTTTAAGCCCATCTGCTGAAATATATTATTACCTAGCAATAGCTGAGTACTTGAATAAGGATTTTAAAAATGCCATTACACACATTAATGAGGCTATTAAGGAGAAGCCAAATGACCCTAGATTTAAGGAAATTTTAGAAATATTGAATAATATGAATAAACAGTAATTTCAGGATTTTGAAGAGATCGTTTTAATTTAGATTTTAGGATAAAAGGATTTAGGTAGAATATATTGTTACTTAACGTTGGATTAATAGTATCTCAAAGAGCCAGAGAATATTTAGGGGATGAGATATTAAGGGAGATCTTTAATGATGGTAGACTATCGTACCTAGCTGAATATGGAGATTACATAGCTAATGACTTAAGGGAAAATAGTGTTCAAACATTAGTTGTAGTATATGAGAGAGAAAACAAAGATATTAAGGAATTTCTCAGAAACGTAGACGATTTAACTGGAATACATCCGTTATGCGTGGAGGAAATTTACACTGAATGGTTCCAAACAAAGGACCAAGCTAAAGCTTTAATATTAGCTTACATAACTAAAGCTTCACTATCAATCTTAAGCTTAAGGATTCAGCCAGTAAGGGCTAAAAATATTTCGAGGAGATCACTACTTCGCGGAAAGCTTTACTATTATAAACCATATCCAATACTTTATCAAGATATTAATTTTGAAAGAGAGATTAACTACTTAACCTCATTATGCCCTTTAATAATAAAAACCCCAGAGGGACCTCAAGTTTCAGACGTTGAAAAATGTTCGGCCTGCGGTTTCTGTTCTGGCATGTCCTTTTTAGGTTATTTAGAAGTACCTAATTTTACCACAAATCAATTAGTAGCTTTCATAAATTCTTTAAGTGTGTACGCCCCAACCGATAAGGTAAGTGTTATTTTAATTTCTTGTAAAAAATTGGAAAAAATACCAAAAATTAAAGAAGTTTACGTTTATCCTTTAATAGCTCCTTGTGTAGCTTCAATCCACGACTCTTTCTTAACATCAATGGTAGCTGTCGGATTTTACCCAGTGCTATACTCACCTGACTATAAATGTGAATTAAAAGATATGGCAAAACTTAGAGCTGAATCTATTATTAAAAAGTTCCCAGGTAGTGATATATATTTCCCATATGTTGAAGACGAGCGAGAACTCATAGAGTTTTATGAGAAAATTAAGGGGAAAACGCTAGAAAGAGGGCTAGTTCCAGAGGACGTGATATTAAGTAGAAGCAGGAGAAGAAGTTTATTGCTGTGGTCTATTGAGCAAATGAAGAATAGAACTCCTTTGGATGAAAATGACGAAATCCAGGGAATATATAAGGTAATAGTTGATCCATCTAAATGTGTCTTATGTGGGGTTTGCGTTAGGTCATGTCAAATGCTCGTATTCGATATGAAAAGTAATGGTGAAGTAACTAATTTATATTATGACTTATCTTACTGCATTGGCTCGCAGAGATGCATAAGGAACTGCCCAGAAAACGCAATAAAATTAGTTGGAAACATTAGAATTAAAGAGTTAGGAAAGAAAATTATAGCTAGCAATAAAATTATTAAGTGTAGAATTTGCGGAAAACCTATGGACTCTTCTAAAATTAAGTCTAGAGTTGACGAGATGTTAATAAGCATGGGATTATCGGAGGTAGTAAATTACACTGATGTATGTAATGAATGTAAACAAAAAATATTAACGCAAAAGTGGATAGAAAAGGTGTTGAAAAAATGACAGATTTCGTTATCACATTGTTAAACACTTTAATTAAAATTGATAATATAAATGATATAATAAATCAAATAAAGAATGCAGATAAATATTTTGAAATAAATGTTAACAATATAAGTGCAACTGATGACATTTATTACTTGGAAGAACTCTCATATAAAGGTAGAATTTTTATAGCAACTAACCTATCCACCAAAAAGGCGTACGAAATTCTAAATAAGTATAATGTTGATGCATTCATTACTAGGGTTATTTCGGCAGAGGATGTAAAAGTTTTTACAAATAACATAAAATTCTTTGAACATTTATATAAGATCACAAATGTAAAGAGGGGGACATATTTCATAACAGCTAACGAACTATCTATAGAAGCTGCAAGGCTAACGGGTTTTAGGGTAATTTATCTCAGTAGAGAAGGGAAGAAAGGAAATATAAGGTCTTTAAAGGAGGTTGTTGAAGTAAATTCAAAGCAATATATAGATGGAAAAATAAGCGATTCCGCTTTAAGGTGTAGTTAATGATCTCAGATAACGATGTAATTGAATTATTTAAAGAGTTGGGTATGAGGGTTGAGAAAGGTAAAGGTTCGTATTACTTTCACGTTGAAGTCTCTCCACCCATAGGTAATGGTCCTGCAGTATCTATTATAAGGCCTAATCCTAATTCTAAGTACTATATAATAACTATGTTACTTGAGGTTGATAAGTCAAAAATGGATAGAAGTATGATAAGACAGATAAATATGGAATTAGCTAAAATGAATGTGGAAGTTTACATGATTCCCCCGGAACAACCTAGTACTATACAAGTAGCTAAAATAGTATTTTCAGACGATCTAAATAAAAATGAGTTATTGAACACAGTAACGCTAGTTAAGAACGCTAGTTTTCTTGTTTATAATCTCCTCCATTTTTAGTTTAATTGAAATATGAATAAAAAGTAATATCATGTTTGTGAAATGAAACTTTATTTAAATTATTAATGTAGTTTATTATCAAATGGGGTTATTTACAGCTCCAGTACCAGGTACTAATTTTGGCATAAACACGCCTATAATCCAAATAAATCAATACCCAGAATGGGATGTAACGGTAGCCCTAGCCCTCTACTTTACTGGGCTTGGGGGAATGCTGATGGCAATAACTGCAGCAATGGAGTTCACTGGAAAGTATCAAAGTCTAGTTAAGAAAAATTCCGTATTCGCTTTCATTTTCACATTGCTAGCCCTAATATTCTTCGATATACATTTAGGAAATCCTACTAGGGGATTTTTTGCTCCCATTACTGCATTACCACAAATGGTTCATTCGTGGATGGCTAGAGGTATAGAATTTGTAGGAGGACTTTTAGTATTCTCGTTCTTATTTATGGTATTAAAAGTACTAAATAGTAAGAGTGTAATAGCCAACTGGACACTTGCAATTTTAGGTCTTATTACAGGTATCTTTTCTACTACATATAGCGGTTTTGAATTATCAGCTGCCACCGGTATACCGTTTTGGAATAATGGCGGATTACCGGCTCTATTTTTAGCTTCTGGAACTGTAGGAGGTGCAGCGTGGACATATATAATGTCTTTAGTTACTAAAGGAGAAGAAGGAATTAGGGCTAGGAGATTATCTGCTAAGCTTTTAATGTATTCTGCAGTAGCTGAGTTGGCTACATGGTTCTTATTTATGGCAAATGTTAACTTCATTTACGTATTTGACGAGGTAGCTTATGAATATATGATAACCTCAGCTGCTTTTATCCTAGATTTAGTATTAATTTCGTTAGCTTTTGTAATTCCGGGAATAAGTAATTTAATGTTGTGGAGGTCTAGTAAAGCTTCCCCACAACCTATCTTAGACTTTCCATCTTATATTAAGTATGCTATACTGGTGGTAGCAATTTTAGCTTTAATAGCCGGATATTATACTAGAGCTGAAATCCTATTTGCAGGTCAATATGC
>JAPYVG010000141.1 GCA_028277025.1 Sulfolobaceae archaeon | reverse complement strand
AACGCTGAAATACAATATTCCTTCTGGGTCTGTACTTAAAGTCGATTGTGAAGGGTGTGAATACGGTTTCTTTAGTTCGACACGTTTGATTAGTAGATATCACACAATTGTCATAGAATATCATAACGGCGTTCAACATCTTGCAGATCTGCTTAAAGGGTTTAACGTTACGATTAAAGGAAACAAGAAGAAGATCGGCTTAATATATGCAAGGCGACTAAGATGAAGTATGATCCGCGAATAGCACAATTGCGTTTCTTCGCATCTTTTTCCGTCGCTTTATACCATTTGTGGACTCTTCAGTTAGTCCCTCTAATGCTTTTTCGCCCTGGTTGGTTGGGCGTTCCACTATTTTTCGAGTTATCGATTTTTCTGCTCCTTAACAGGCTCGATGTAAACCCCTCACTCACTCATTATTTCAAGAGAAGGATCAGGAGGATATGGCCACTTTATTTTCTCGCCGTCGTCGTAGTATTCTTAGCCGACAGATACGTGTTCCATATGGGCGTAACGTATTACGACTTAATACTCCATTTTGCTTTCGTTTCCTATGTTCTCACACCGTTTTCCTTTCAATACCTCTTCTGGTCTCTTCAGCTAGAGGAATGGATGTACTTAGCTATTCCCGTGATACACAAACTTTCCGATAAATGGAAGTTTCGCATCGCAACATCGCTAATTGTAGTAACGTTAATATATAGTGCATTTATAGTCTTCCTCCCCTACAACGAGTTTCACTTACTTTACTTTATGCCTCCCTTCTGGTTGGGGGCATATGGATGGGGGATAATTGCTTACATTTTGAAGAAGAAGGGTTACAGATCGCGAAATATACATTATATTATATTAGGATTACTGTTTGTATTATACGTTACATTAAATGCCTGTGACGAGACAACTTATGAGTTCTTCACAAGGTTCTTGATTTATAACATGGCGTTACCCGCTTTTGCCCTCCTTATCTTAAACCCACCTAAAGTCCTTAGCCGAATAACGGTCTTCTTAGGCGAGGTGAGCTACGGAATTTATTTATGGACTTTGCTATTTCAAGAACTTTTTGGGATAGCAGGAATACTTTACGGCATCTTAACCGCCATCGCAACAGAGTTTCCGCTGAGGAGAAGAGAAATAGTAAAAAGGATAATGGAAGTATAGCTTAGTTGGGGGATTTCCTCAACGTTATTGTGCATATTCACAATTATTAAAGCATCTTGTTGCTTATGTGCAGGAGCACGATTATTGATCTATCATCTTGCTTATGTACAACGAAATGATTATTGAAATGAAACCTTGCTTGCGTGCAAAATATAACTTATTGATCTTATTTGTTGCTTATGTGCAATAGGGGTATCCAATGCTAGATAATAATCTCCGGCTTTTTATTTTTTAGCTTTTTTTCCGTGTTATATCTTATGGGTATATTAGAAGCTTATAAGGCGCTTAAGGACATAAAATACAGGGTTTCGAGTAATAATAAATCGCTCCAAATAGTCGAGGCAAAAGAAAATCACGTCATGATATGTAAGGGAGACACATGCTTTGAGTTCTTTAAACCTGAAAAGCAGGGTAAGAACTACGTAGTACCCGTTATAAAGTGGCATGGGAAAGGTGGTGAGTTCAAAAGTATGGAAAAGAAGTACATAGCATTGGGCGACTTAAATTATTACATGAACTCATCTTCCTTCAGAGACTTCGCTGACAAGATGAAAAAAATCAAAGAAGTTGAGGAGTATCAATCTGGGTTATCAAAGTTATTCGACTACCTTGTTCAACTATTTGTCTGACCCTCTTTCCTAACTGATTAGCAGAAAAGTTTAAATATCAGTTTGCTAAACAGTATAATAGGGGTGGTAAAGTGGGTGAAAAAATAAGATTACAAGTTCAAATGAAAGATGGAAAATATCCATTTTTCGAGGATAAGCAACTAGATCTCACCGGAATCGGTTCTAGGAAAAGAGGCAGAGTTATATATCTGAGCGGAAGGTTTGTAAGGCAAAACGGCAATGAAAGTTACGTAGAGTTTGAAAGAATAAATAATGTTTCGCTAAAGTTAATGAACGCAAAAATGGTAAAAACTGAAAAAGAAACATTAGTAATAAAGTACGAGCCAAATTCTGTACTTTATATTGTCGAAATTCCTAGCGGGTTTAGAGGGGATGTTTCAGCTAAAATATTATCTGGTGAGTGTCAAAAGACCAGTGTTCTAATGTCGCCTGCTGGCAGTCTAGGCTATGTTGTTCATCTTTGGTGTAATAATAATGCTGAAATTGAATACAAGATTGAAGGAAGAACAAGAACAGTCGGCTTTGGTTTACTTCCTCACTATTTCGGGGAAAATCTTAGTGGAAAAATAGTTATAAAAGACGGCAAAGTTGATATAGTTTATGATGAAGAGTTAGATCAATTGTTAAGTTAATTTTTTTCTCATTCTTTTTATCAGGCACCGTACGTTTGTTGTCTCCAATACCAGTAGTACGTTAGCGAGATTACAACTATACCTAGAGCAATGAGTACGGCGACTGCATACTGATTTGAAAGAACTGTCAAGATGTAACTATAAACCACATAGAGGTCTTGATAAATAGCTAAAGTCCATGAGACTTGGGGAGACGGCGCAGAAGAAACCATGTCCTTGACAGGATTAAGTACAAACGATATACCCTGCAGTATGGAGGAGAAGATGAAAATCACAAATAAGGCTATTACTATTATCGATACAATCGAGATTTGTTCCTGTTGTGCCATAAAAAAGAATCCGTAAATACACTAATAAATAAAAACACGTTCTCCCTTCCTCAGTTGACGTAGATACCTCCTAGCTTTCTCTCTTGCTAATTCGTCAGCCGTTATCTTCTCGAGGAACGCTAGTCTGGCCTTCGCTAAGTCGTCATCCATCTTAATGACGTTACACTCGTGGTCATACGTGTAACCTCTTCTCAAGTCCCTCATTATCATGTCTGGTATTTGCCAATCGTGAGTAACTAAAATACTTTCCCTTCTATAGTAACAACTCCTTCTTCCCTTATAAATATTCATAAGAAGAAGTAGGAGAAAAAGTTAAAAAATAAAATTTAGCTTAGAACGTATCTGTGGACTTCATCAAGTACCTTATGACGAATATTAGGGCAACTATTATTAGCACTACTACGAGGATCTGGAATATTGACCCTAAAGTTGGCGCTATTGGTGAAACGAAGTTATAATTGGCAGGGATTTTAACGGCAGTAGTGTTGAAGACATTAAGGATATAAATGCCGACACCACTGACGATAGATACAGTCACAGCACCTACGACCAGTACTACGATAGCTATTATTATGTATTTAAACTTGTCCTTATAATTATCGTCGTCGTCGGCCATCATTATCGGTAACCTAGTCGCTAGACTCATGACTGCGCTGCTTAGACTAATGAACATCGTCCTTATCTCCATTATTACGTTGAGCAGTAGACTTATTATTAATATTCTTGCTACCGGATTTAGTTGAGTAGATCTCATTGTAATAAGAGTTAACGTGCAGATTAAAAAATATACTAAAACGACTATATATCTCTAGTTCCGATAACTATTCTATCTTTCTGCAATCTATTACTATATAATACAATTATTGAACAATTAGTCCTTATCCTAATTAATTCGTTTTTGATTGTATTGCCTAAATCATCGTTACTAATTGGCAATATAACAAGGATTTCACTTACATCTTTAGGCAGTATGAGGTTAAAGAACTTCGTATAATCAGAAATTATCCTTAAGCTATAACTTTTAAGATTGGAAATCTCTCTGCTTCTCGCTACAGTCATAATGAAGTCTTCGAGGTTTCTAATATCGGCAGAATTAGCTAGCATAACTCCTTAATTAACATTTTGCTTTTTAAAATTTATGTGTTCTATTCTTGAGATTACTCGTGTGCAGTTCGCCTGTTATTGAGGTTTTGCCTTACTTATGTGTGCATAAGGTAAATTACCGAGAAATTCCTTTGCTTGTGTGCAGTTCGTCAATTATTAAATACTTTTGTTGCTTATATGCAAAGGTCGTCTTATCTACTTCCTTTATTGCTTATGTGCAGAGACTGGATTATTGAGATTTGGTTACCTGCTTATATGCAATCCGTGGATTATTGATTTGCCATCTTGCTTATGTGCAATTATCGGCTTATTGACTTCTTATCTTGCTTGTGTGCAACGGCGTCATTATTGAGTCGATTTTTTGCTTATATGCGATTACTAACTTATTTATAAGATTTGTTGCTTATGTACATTAATAAATTTATCGAGGTGCAATTGGATTCTTATTTAATAACATCCTTTGCTGATATACAATCTATTTCTTATTAAGTATTCCTATTGTTGCTTATGTGCAGATATTTTCTTATTGATTTTATCTGTTGCTTATGTGCAAGCACTAACTTATTTATAAGATTTTTTGCTTATATGCATATCTTTTAATATCGAACCGTATCATTTGCTTGTGTACAAAT
>JAPYVG010000140.1 GCA_028277025.1 Sulfolobaceae archaeon | reverse complement strand
TTTATTAAGTCTTGAAAAACATAATTCGGATTATGAGTAGGAAGTACATTGCTAATTATTTGAAATACCTTTTGTTTAGACAATCCATACGAAGTATTAATATTAGTTGATGAGAGATCTATAATTTTGAAATAATCGCATTTATTATTAGTGATTTCAGCACATTCCTCCATTATAATATTACTTAGAATTTTAGTATAATCATTTGAGGTTAAGGATTGTGAAGTCATAGTACTTAATATTTTTATAATTCTCTCTTTTTAAACCTTTAATTTTTATTTTAAGAACGATTTAAAAAAGCTTCTATTTAATACTACGATTTTTTAATAGAGTGTGAATGTAGTGCCACCCTTAAAAATACAATAATTTTACTTAGGATTCTCTTTCGTTGTAGATAAACTTTACTTATGAACTTAGAACATAATGGTAATATTATTCTTACACTTCTTAATTTTTATATAAGAATATAAATGACAAAACAGCCTACCTGTGGGTTATACAATGTTTAGTAATACTTATTAATGTTATGTCCATAATACTCTACATATTACTGATTGAGGTGATGTGTGAGATGAATGATAACATCTTTACCATCTATGACGATTTTGATATCACCCTAGAGTTCAATCTTTCAAAAAAACAGTTTCTTGAGGATCTATTGAATTTAAATCTTTTAAAAGAAATAAACAACAATAAGCTATACCAGATAAAACAAAATTTGTTAAATGAATACAAGTGTAATAATGTTGAAATAGTTCCCCTACGAAAGGTATCGTTAGAACACATATATTATAGAATTAGTCTGACATACGACTCATCGTCAATGTCGGAAATTTCTAAGATACATAAATTATATGATAAAAACATACTGTGCAATGTATGCGTAACTCCTAAGTCTAAGGATGACAACACACCCCTTTTCGGAGTTATAACTATACCTACAGAACTGCTAAATATTCAAAAGATTAAGACCCAAAACGGTAAAAACTATTATGTTAACATATTATCAGTTTTACCCTCATTACCAAGTATTGTAGTTATCAGAATAACTTATAACGCAGATAAAAAATTAGATTTCATAGAAGAATATAAGCAAGGCTTTTTTCCGCTACATATAAAGATAGCAAAGTCTAACGCAGATATATTTAGATTTAATAACTATATTATTTCTAGTAATCGTAACATCAAAGAGAACCATGCATCATTTATTTCAAAAAATTCACAACTTAGACAATTAGAGGAAGTCTTACTTTTTACTTCTACTGGACTCCTTACTGACGAGGATATATTATTTCCTTGGCCTTTTTCATCATTTCAATTACCATCAGAATCTTGCTCTGTATATACACTGTTTCTAGCCAAATTCGAGCTAAAAGAACATGATAAAAGTTTAATCCATACAAATCCTTCTGATGAAATTCAAGGTTTAAACTATCAGAATGAACTTAGAAAAATGACTATAAAGATACAGAGCTTTACAATAGATAATAAAAAGCAAGACATGAAGGTAGAGGCGTATACGTTACCTTCCTTAAGCCAAGAACTTAAGAAGAAAAAAGAGGTACATGGAATTTTCCTAGCTCGAGCATTTAAAGACATAAAAAGGGAGCGGATATTTCTATTACATATATATGATGATATTGGAAATATATCAAGTTTGAGCTTCGATAAAACAGTTTTCAAGACTATTTTGCAAAACGTTATTAAAATATATAATAGTGATAATAACGAGATAAATATTAATGAATTAAGGCAAAGTATGATGAAAATTATTCCTAAGCCTAAACTTCCTCAACTAGATTATACTTCTAGTTTGGGAGATAGTCTATTTAGGTTTAATTTACAAATATTACTAACGTACAAAAGAATCTACGAATTCTTATATTCAAAAGACCTAATTCCAAAAAAGATTATTATTAGTGATTTCATAGTTGATTAAAGGGAATAGCGATAAGGTTAGTATTTTGCCACAAATAGCTATGATTAATCCAAACAAATAGGGGATAGATAATGTATAATACTTTGGCAATAATTTATAGTGTGTCAATAGCGCTGTCACAAGGCTACTAATTTATTAGCTGGTGAATCTCTAAATGAAGAATATGTTATTAAGTTCTTGCTCACCAGATTTATGTAGAAATATAAATAGCTTAATGACGACATTAGTACACGAATTTCCAAATGGTAATATTACTTCTCTAGCTTTTCCTACCATGCTATTTAACTTCTTAGAGATAAATAAGGAGAGTATACGAAAGTTAATAAAATGCTATTACACAACTATGATATTTAAAATCTCTAGAAAAATAGCGTTAATAGTTCTTTTACAGAGTCTGAAGGAGATACCAAGGATAAGACCAACTGGAATAACATAATGAACATAAGGATAGGCTATCCTTTACAGTCGGGCTTTGATTTATATAAAGGGTAGAATTCAAAGGAGAAGAGTTGAAAATTAAATGGCTAATGCACGAGAGAGTTGAGTATCCAAGGTATTGGAACGGTGAGTTTGACCCGTTAAAGTACTGCTCCTCGGTTCACGGGGCTCAAGTTTTTGATGCACATTACGTAGGAGTCGTATTGGGGAGGGACTTAATATGGAGGAATAACGGTTGGACAGTAAATCCTGATCCAATAACTGATTACGTAGGCGGAGCTCTTATACCAATTTCTTAGCTTCTATTATTTCCTTATCAAGGCTTAATATTTCACATCCCATGCTGATGCTCGCCCAAAGGTGAAGGAGGTCTAATGTCTTTAATTTCACTCTATTACTCATCCTCAAGGCAAGGTCGAATAATCTATTGAATTCTACATCCTCTACTTTACAACCGCATTTCTCTAGAGCATAATCTACGAGGGCATTAAGCTCTTCTTCTGAGAGTTTAAGAGTTCGTGAAAAGACAGAATAAAGTTCAGTAACTACAAGCTTGCTTATTACCTTTTCTCCGTCTTTGGGATAATTTGCAATAGCTTTTTCGTGGTTCGGATCTTTCTCATTAATTAGAGCTATTATAATACTGTTATCGATATAATACTTCATTCCCTTTCCCTTAATAAGTCTTCAAAAGTCGGTAGCTCGAAAGGTACCCCTTCTTTTAACCATTTTTCAGTTAGTTCTTTGGTTTTTTCCTTCTTCTTTAATTCTTCTTTAGCCTTACTCACTCCGTAAGCAATAATATTAAATGCTTCATTTCTTGACTTAGCGATACCCATCTCTACCATTTTTTCAGCTATTTCAAAATACTCGTCCTTTACCTTAAGTGTTACCATCCTCATACTTTAACATTACTCAAGTAATAGAATAAACTTTACCCTAGTATGACGTGAAGAGATCAAAAAGACATTTAAACCAAGACTTTTCCCCATCCTAGTCAGAGAGTTAGGGGGATATTGAGTGGTATTTCATACATGCAAATTTATCTCATTACTGGCCGATAATGTTCACTAAATAATTATTAAGGTGTAGTTAAGTATTTTCTTAGATGCCCATCGATCTAAAGAAATTATGCGGTGATTTCTCTACTTCCAATATTAACGGTTACGCAAAAGTAAACGTGTTTAACATTAGCGGTTACGTTCCTAAAGAGTGCGAAATAAAGGTCAATGCTATAAAAGTTCTGGGTTTAGCTTTTACTTACTCGTTAAAGGAAAAGCGCAATGACATAAAGGGATTTGTCGAAGAACTGTATCGAAGGTACAATTACGTACTGTTCATTCCAGACAACGCACTAAGATAGTGAAAGTTGATCCGAAAATAGTGGAGTAAACTCTTAGGGAGGAAGTTGAGGCTGAAACGAGAAAAAAGGAGGAAATATTTAATGATAGTTGATCGAAAGTCCTAATAGAGCATATTAATGAAGCTGATAAATGTCATGAAAAAGCCAAGAAATTAGTTGAGGGTGATACCCAGCTTTTATTCACATCCATTACGTTAAGTGAAGTAGATTTTCACATATTAAAAAAGTTAACACTTATCCCTTTGATTATGGGTCATCTATCCTCATATTTTTATAATCAATTTTCAGCTGAAGTTTCTTTAAAAGTCCCTCTCCTATTAAGTTCTTATCCACTACTGGGGAATTTAACACTTCGGCAATTACTTCTCTACCTAAAGCTTTTACTTTAGCTAATTTGACATAAGTCGAGTAGCACTCCATAAAAGCCGTGCAAATTCTAGGCCCATAAGAAGGTTCATAGGGTATCCTATCGAACACGTCTTTTCTTACTATAACCTCACCCTCAAACCCCGTATCAACTTTAACCGTAACGGGTATTCCTTCAACCTCAACCTCAAACTCCAAGGAAATACACCTTTTCAGGAACCTCAGCTCTCACTTTCTTTCCCTCCTTCGCCTTAGCTTTCATATATTCATAAGCCTCACCCTCGCTATCAAAGGTTTTCTCACCCTCACCCTCAACTATAACCTTATACTTATTTCTAACACCCGCCGGCAAGTATATTCCTAACATCTTCCTAACCC
>JAPYVG010000139.1 GCA_028277025.1 Sulfolobaceae archaeon | reverse complement strand
ATCGAGGTCTCACCTAGGGGTAGTGGAGTCTTACAAGGGGCTTTTGCAGTTACCCCTTCAAAGGTTGCAATTGCTATTATAGCCTCAGAACAAGGGTTGTTAATAGGTGCTATATCAATAGGCTTATTCATACTCACCTCAACAATTTTCATAATCTTAGTAGGAGTACTACTCACTTTCATCCCATCCCGCGTTGAAAAATATATAAACATTTCTATCGGGTTTATAACGATAATTTTCGTCCTATTACAGACGCTAATATGACAAAAAAGAGAAAAGAGGATAAGAGTAAAAAAGGCAGAGAAAAATTTATATAGATTTTTAGAGTAAAAATTTTTGAGTAAAAATGATGTCACTGAGAAAAGCTCTCAAGGCAAAAAGGACTAAGAGAGGTTTAAGCGGTGCCGTAACTGCATTAATCCTAGTAATTGCGAGCGTAATAATAGCATTAGTTGTAGTTGGTTTCGCATTCGGTCTGTTCGGTGCATTTAGCAGCTCAGGTACCGTTTCAGAAGTAGGTACTGCAACACTATATGCTAGCAACGGTCAATTAATTGTCACATTGAAGAATACTGGGGCTGCTACTACTGTGACAGCAGTTTATATTGATGGGCAGAATATACCTGTCTCTACGACGGTAACGATTTACCCTGGTTCTAGTACATATACAATATATATACCTATAACTACATCATCATTAAGTAGCTACTTAAGTAGTGTTGTAGGTTCAACGATTACATTAACGTTAGATTTGTCAAGCGGTACCACTGTGTCTGTATCTGCTGTAGTTCAATCATAAGGAACTTAAGAATTTAGGTGACTTAAGTGAAAGTTTTTTTCTTTTTTATCCTCCTTATTCTTGCTGTTCTCCTTTTTTATTTCACAACTCCCTCATTCGCTTCTACAAATAATCAATATGAGCTAAAACAAGGTATATTTTTCGTATATAATAGTACTACATTGGTTTTTAATGCTAAAAATATTACTGTGATTAAAGATATAATATTTCAGAAAGTAGTAGAAATTTTTCCTAATGGGTCTTTTTTAGGAGAGGAGATAATATATAATGTAAATAATAAAAATTACCTCCCTCCATCATCTTTCATTAATAATCTTTCTTCCCCGGCAAACTTGTATTATGTCTCCCCTTCTCTCTTAGGTGAAAAGACTCTCATAAAAGGAAAAGAATACTTCACTTTAATCTCTCACTACGGTTCAGTTTATGTGTACTCCACTTCTGCTACATTTGCAGGCGTAACAATTAATTTTACCATTTGGTTTAACGATTCTGGAGTTGCCTTAAAATCTATTACTTTACAGTATGGAGTTAACGGTTTAGTGTCAAATACTACTTCCGTCCTTTGGCTTACTAATTTTATTAATCCTAATGTGAAGCCACCCAGTTTTGCCGGTTATACTGAAGGACGCGTTATCACTGTAGGAGTATTAACAGAACCTTTACCGCAAAGAATTAGCAAATATATTATACTTGCCGGTGTTGTTGCTATTATTGCAATTCTCTTATTCAGAAAATAATTTTTTATTTTTGAATCATATTTCTAGTTTATGGGAAGATTATTACCTTTTTATCTCCTTATTTTATTTTTACCTATTCTCCTTACAGTTCATATTACGAGTTCCCTTACGATTTCACCCGCTTCCTTCATCGAGTTTTATGCAATTTATCATTTTTATAACCCCAATGAGACTATTTACGGTTTGATAATTCAAAACATAACTTCAGTATACCCTAACGGCACGGTAAAATATCTCTTTTATAATGTGAATCTTAATGATTCCGCATATGTGGTTAGTACGGCTTCTGATAATTTATCGTCACCCGAGTCGCTTTATATATTTTATAACGTGGGTAACAATACGATTTACCACGGTGAGATGGTCTATGTGCTAGTCACAAAAGTCGACGGATATTATATCTATAGAGCTTCAGTAAATATTGAAGGAGTTAAAATCATATCATGGCTGTATATTAACAAGTCTGAAATCCCGTATAAACTCATTTACCTTCAATATTCTGTTAATGGAATTCTTGTTAGTAATACCACATTTATTTTATACTCTTCTAATCTAATAAATCCGGATGCGAAAATTTACATACCCAGTGGGTTACAGCTTGTCCAAAATTCTTTTAAAGCACCTTTGAACACTGGTAAATTTTACTTTGTTAACGACTTTTTCATGACAACTCTCTTACTCTCTTTACTTGCTCTTTCTCTTTATAAAGTATATAGTAAGTACGGTTATAAAAAAGGTTAGGTTTAGCACAAGTGCCGGAGTTAAGTCAATTTGCTTAGGTGGTTCGACTTTCCCAATAACTATATTATATCCGATACTCGGTATAACTTCTCCGATAACGGGGTAAATCGTAACGTTAACGTTTTCCGGACTCAAATTGACGCTATCGTTATACAAATTAGCCGGTATTGCCTCAAGGTTCACTATGTAAATTGTATCATAATCGGGATGAATTAGCTCCAACTTACCCTCGAGTTTAAAGTACCCCAGAAACTTACTTACTACCATCAATGGCCCGGCAGTAGCTACTTGTAATGTATTAGTCCCGTTACTTACCCCTATAATCCCTCCCTCAGGGTATTGTACATAAGTCAAAATTATTGCAAAATAACCGTAGCCCGCATTAACGTATTCCTTAGCCGGTGCCCTACTCTGTATCAAATGTATTCCGGGGAACGTATTAAGAATTTGCTGGGCGTGTGAGGTAGTAACTATCGTGCAAGAGAAGTTCTGAGAGAAGGGTTCCCTTTGTGCCGGTATCTTCAAAGAGTAATTGTAAAACAGATCAGCCTTCACATAGACGTCGGAACCGTTGATCACTCCGGCGAGGTACTTAGGCGGTACGTATACGTAAGGTGGGACAACTGCTGAGTTGGGCGGAATATAATAAATTTGCGGATAGGAAGCGAGAATGTAAATTCCTTTCGCCTTATACTCCGCCTCGAAGTTCAAGTTCTGGTAAACGGCTATTCCGCTTAAGTTCATCACGAGCTTTATCCCAGGGTAATCTGAGAGGTTGTAGTACTCGTTTGTGACCACGTACTGCATCCCGTAAAATGATAGAATTTCAGACAAGTAGGGCGAGTTGTAAAAGTTAATAAAAGTAGCGTTAGGCAAGCCGGCTAAAATTTCCGGGCTATAGTATTTCCCTTGGTAGTAAATCGGCCCCCCAGCAAATACTGCCACTTTACCTGTGGCGTGCGTGTTCAAATACTCAGCAATTTCGTAAACAGGCTTAATCACGGGTATTGGAGTATAGTTCCCTTCGTAATTTCCGGAAGAATAAGAGGAGTAGGAGTAAACGACTTGCCCGAGAATTACAAGAATTAAAAGGAATATAGGAAGTAGTTTTGCTACTGCAAGACGAATCCTGACACTTAAGACCTCATTAACCACCCCGGCAAAAGTAAGAAATAGTAAGGCGGGGATCATTTCGGTAACGTATGTCGGTAAAAATATCCACATGTAAGTGAAGAACGGTGTGTTCTTTAACCAGTCGTTGATGTAGTACACAAGGTTCAGTGTGAACTGGTGGTTGAACAAGTCTATAGTTGAGGACTCGACGACAACTATGAGTATATATAGGGCTAAGTAAAACGGGATCGAAGTCTTCCTAAGCTTTTCCACAAAAAACACAAAGCCTAAAATTGTAAATAAGGGTAGGAAGAAAGAGTAAACGTAGAAGAGGGGGTTGGGGAAGAGGTTTATTAGTGGTCTAAAAATTCCTATCCCTCTTAAGTTGTCCTCAAAGGAGAAGGTACAGTAATTCAACCACAACTGAACTACCTCAATGGAATTCCCTAAACCTGTGTAAACTCTTTGTTGAAGAAACAAGGCTATGAAAGTCCTAATATTTAAGGCTATGTAAACGGGTATTGCGATAGCGAAAGTTTTTAGGAACTTTAAGTCCCTCCTAATCGAGGAGTACAAGGCGTAGGCCAAGACTGTGAGTACGGTAAACGAGAAACCCCTCGGGTCTGTAGTAGTTAAGGAAGCTAACATTGCGAGTAATAATGCACTTTTTACTCCCGGGTTTTTGCTCACGTAATCAAGTCCCGCTAATAAGGCCGGGTAAAGGGCCACAAAGGTTGCGTAATCGTTCCAGTAAGTGAAGTACATAAAAGTGGGGGAAATTGTGTAAAGGAACGCTATAATCCCCGCTATGACCTCTCTGTACTTTACTTTGAGGAAATATTTTGAGGAGAAATACATTGATATAAAGCCTAAAAAGATCGGGTAAATGTAAGACAACTTGTCATTAACACATGAGGGGAAGAAGTACTGGAACAACAGTAGTGGCATGTCCGGGTTGTCCATTAATGTTATGAGGTTTATCATCCCGTTACTCACGAATGATGGTTTGGGTTGTATGATGGGAGGGTAAGAGTCTCTAACGTAAATTAAACCCGGGGTGAGTATAGTCTTCCAGAGTATTATGAAAGTGTCTATTATTCCGCCGAGGACTACTAGTACTATCTCAAGCGTTCTTTTAGTTTTTAAGT
>JAPYVG010000138.1 GCA_028277025.1 Sulfolobaceae archaeon | reverse complement strand
TAAGGTGAGCACGGGAATTGCTTAGGGTGAGATTATAGAAACTAGGTGGAAGGTTCCCGTGCTCACCCAATTTTAATGGAGTATATTAACCTTACTCTGAGGTTTTACTCTAGGAGGTTTTTAGCCAAGACTTTGATTTCCTCAAGTACTAAGGGGGTGTATTCAAGTTGGTATAGTTCTTCTTGTGTGAAATCTCCTTTCGCAAGTATTTCCAACTTGTCCTTGCTTACCTTATCGTTATCACTTACTAAGAATGGTCTCTTTCCCAAAAACCCATGACATAGTAGACTGCTAGAAAAAACGGTGTTCATCAGCATCTGATACCGCTTCTTGTTTAAATTGGTCGTAGTTATTATTAACGCACCGCTACATTTGTGAGATCTGGCTAGCTAAGTCTTGTGGCAATAATTGGTCTAACGTAGCTTGAATATCGTTACCAAAAGCATTTCTAAAGTCGTCTCTTAGACTATCAACAAACTTGTCTAGAAAGCCAACTCTTCCAGCTGGGATTACTAATATATCCCTATCGACTCTAATTCTACCGTTACTCTCGTCGTAATCAAATTGTTTAGAAACTTGGATTATTATATGACCTTTGTAATTTTTTACATCAATTCCATTTACAAAGTTAGGGTCTTGACCTCTGTAAGTCTGTATTAAGGTCTGTATCGCTTGGGGGTTATACCATACTGAATCCACGTATGGGTTAAAAGGTGGTTGAGTAAAGCACCTAGGACAGCTAAAGGTCTGAGCGTGGAAAACCATCCTCATGTTCGTGACATAAAGGACCCCGTAAATGTACATGGAGACGGTGATTGTCTGCGGGTTATTATACTGTGGTTGACCCCCGATGTTTATTATCCCTCCTATATTGATGGAAGGGGAAGACTGAGGATAATAGGTCTGAGAGGCTACGGTGTACTGTACGTACCTTGAGGCTGTAATCATCTGTTCTCCGCATATCGGAGTGAAAGGCGGATTTGACAAGTCTGGTTGTATTTGCTGATTGATGCCCATGTCAGGTTGGTCACGTTGAAATTGATATCCGCAGTTAGGACATTGAAAGACTCCGTCTGGAATTTCCATTCCGCATGTAGGGCATAGCTTAAAATCTAGAGGAAATTATCGTATTTAAACCTTTTCACAGGAGTGATAAGAAATGTATAGACGTGATTTAAAGATTTTACTAATTTCTTTTTCTATGTTGAAGCAAATGGTAGCGATACGTGGCCCTCAAGAGAATTAAAATTACAAAGAAAGGGGTTAAGGGAGGCGGAAAGCATCGCCAGCGGGGATGGATAGCCCCCTTATATTTAAATACTTCTTCGCCAAAATTTCCTTAATGGCTAGGAGGGTTAAAGCGATTAGAGCTACAATATTAATGAAGATCGCCCTCTCTGATTCCCTCCTAGCGCTCGTGAACAACTACGTTAAGGCACTCCGCTTCACCATATTTTGGTTGAAGGAAAACGTCTCGAATCCTAATGAAAAGGGAGTGCTTTCGAAAGTCCTCGAGGCGTTGTACGAGAAGTTAAGGGAGGAGTACGATCTACCATTAAAGATTGCCGAGGATTGCTATAAGGAAGCTCTCGCGACGTACAAGGGTTGGTATAATAATCCGGGAAGGGGACGTTTTCCTAGAAACCTCTAGGAGTACATGAGTTGAAGGATGAGGGAGGCTAGATTGGTAATAAAGGATGGGAAGGCTTTCCTAAAAGTTGTTTTTGAGAAAAAGGAGGAGAGTGTTGAGGCAAAGGAAAGTACTGCTGTAGATATTAACATGAGTGAGATAGTAGTTAGCAAGGACGAACTCATTATGTTAGGATCCCAACCCGCCTTGAGGAGGTTCACCACTTGAAGTCATTAGCCGAGAATTTGCAGAGAAAGTACCCTAGAAGGTGGAGGGAGAATAAGAGGATCCTTCACAGGATTCACTCCTTCTATCTAATGGCTAGGAGGATTATGGAGGATTTCGCTAGGAAGGGTGGGGAAGTGGGTTGTTGAAATTGCTCAAGGTTTTAATGCCTATGTTATTAAGTTGGAGGACCTAAGGATTCTCATTAATAATGTTGATAAACAACCTAGTGAGTTTAGGGATAAGTTGTATCTGATGCAGTATCGTAGGATTCAGTATTGGATTAGGTGGCAAGCTAAGAAGCACGATATTCTAGTTCAGTATGTTAATCCTAAGTACTCTTCAGTTTCATGCTCAAATTGTAGTCAAAGGATGATTAAGGTTTTTCATCGTTGATTTAAGTGTTCTTGCGGTTATGAGAATGATCGTGATGTTATTACTGTAGTTAATCTAAATGGGAGGGGGTCTCTGACCCTCTCGACTGCCCCTCAAATGAGGGATGTTAGCCCGAATCGATGAGGGCAACAATGAGAAACGAACCCTCACTGGGGGGCCAGCGCATTATATGTAGCGATGCTTTATACATGTATTCCACGAACTTAGAGATAGTTTTATGCAAACTCATTAAACTTCTAAATGGAGAAGGGTTTTGTAATATCTTATGAGGCGAAGTAACGAATGCCTACTTTGTGGAATCTTTCTCAATTGTGAGCTGTAACTCAACGCAATATATAGAATTTATTCTGATACTTGTAAGAAATTTCAGTTAACCCCAAGTAAGTATATGAGGTATATCATCTTCTCACTTTTTTGTGATAAATCCTTTCACGGCTAATAAATTGATCTTTACGTAATACGCGGTCATAAACGCCGTTGTTGTTAGAATTAAATTCAACTTAAAAGAGACTTATGCCGTAAAAATTGATGACCAAACCTTCTGTATACTATAAAGGTTTAAATATAGGATTAGTTGATGTCACAATTTTTGAATTTTAATATGTACAGGTATTTTATATAAAAACTGCAGATAGGAAAATATTGAATGTCTTAGCTCTCATAAGGCTTAAATTTTAATCTGTGAGTTTTAATGTTTACAAATGCAAGTAAAAAATTAAGCAGATGATAAGAAATTAACTATTTTATCGAAGTCCTTACGCAGTTCCTTTTTTACAAAGTCCTCTATCTTATTTTTTGTGACAGTCTTACCGGGAGTTATATTGCCTTTATCGTCTACTTTAGGTTTCATATCTGTTGACAATCCTCCGTGCATCACTGTATTCCTTAATTCCACGAGATGTGAATACCTTAGCCTTAGATAAGAAGTTACAATTTCATTACAATGTTTGTATTCATCATCCTTGTCATCAAACGTCCCACCTCCTACCTTATTTAGGCATATTGCAACAGGAAATTCTCTAGCTAAAGATAAAGCTTTATCGTAAATTGACGCTTTAATATAAAGGTCAAGCAAATGATTTAGTTTCTCTAAATCGTTACCCTCAATTAATAAGTCCTTAACCTTCAAAGTTGAGTCCAAATCTGAGAGAACAAGCAAAGTTTCTCCTTGAAAGTCCTTGTGCTCCTCCCAGTTCCTATAAAAAGACTTTAATTTTTCTAGATCTTCTTCTAATTGGTTAACTATATTCTTTAGGTCGTTCATGGATTTTACTACGTTAACAGTAAAACCGTTCCTTATATACCACAGAAAATTTATTACCACGTTAACGTCAGTACCCTTAACCCTTTTTAACACTTCCTTCTCTTCCTCTTCAAAGGTGGTTGGGTTAAGTTTCCTTAACTTATTTGAATAATCCTTAAAATACCTCTCATCCAAATTTTCTATAGAGGATCTTATCATTAGTGAGTCATTTGTTGCTTGTACGACGTCTGTAAGTTCTACAATGTTAACTATTGAGTCCTTCCCTGGCATACCCATTACTGGTGCAGAGTAAAACTTTGCGTTAAATAATGCTCCAGCGTTCATTACAATAGATACTAGGACGTTTGTACCATGAGTTAAATCTACTAAATATTCATCACAAGCCTCGTCCTTAAATATAGCATATATCGCGTTAAAGATGAAAATCGAGCTTCTCTTCCCGTTGTAAGGCATTCTTTTAAGGACTTCTCTCCCTTCTTTATTCTTCTCCTTTTTAGGGGCACCGTTCTCGCACTGAATCGCTGAAGCTATTCCAACGTTAGGTATCTTCCTAATTTCAACTTTATTCATAAATTCTTCCATTCCTGCGAAGTTAAGCTCCTTAGCCCTATTAATTACTAGGTTCTTATAACATTCCTCATCGCTTACATTGTCTTTTACTAAGCTATCTGGAAGTAATGCAATTACCTTATCTGGTTTAAATAAATTGTATAATGCATGAGCAGCAAAGAATGTATTTTGGGTTTGTCCGTTTAGTTCATAATTTATGGTACTATAATTACTTACGTCTCCAGCTATGTAAAATAGGCATTTCATAAAATAGGTGATCAAACAGTTCTATATAAAGTAAGTTACGCAGTGACAGGGTTGTTTCATGAGATTAAAATTGCGTCTAAATCACTTTACTTAGTAGTGCTAATGCGGAGTAGTACATAAACAAATGACTGTCAAATGTGTTTAC
Organism: Sulfolobaceae archaeon; assembly: GCA_028277025.1. The sequence continues at coordinate 118 of JAPYVG010000138.1, read as the reverse complement.
AAAAAGTAAACTATTTAACTTCACACGACAATATTAAATTATGGGCAAGAGCGTAGTAATCTCGGTAAGGATCCCAGAAGAGCTGAAGGAGGAGTTGGAAAAATATAACATCGACGAG
>JAPYVG010000137.1 GCA_028277025.1 Sulfolobaceae archaeon | reverse complement strand
CGCTATAGGCTTTACTTATTACAAGATGGGAGAGCATAAAAAGGCACTCGAATATCTTGATAAGGCAATTACAATTAACCCTGGCAATCCATATTATTACGAGACTAAGGCCGAAATACTTCTTGAGTTGGAGAAAAAAGAAGAGGCAATTAGAGAGATAAGTAAGGCTTTAGAAATAGACCCAGATAACCCGTACTTAATCTCTACTGAGGTAGAAATTCTGTCTCACTTGGATCAGGAAAAAGCCCTGAAGATTGCAAAAGAATTCGTTAAGGATTTTGAAGAATATAGAGATATATTTTGTGAAGACATTAAGGAGAAAAAAATAAAAGGTAAAGTAAAAGAAGAAGTAGAAATTTTATGTTCATAAGTGAAACAGGCTATACAAGTCCGTGTTAGTAATTTCCCAGAGGAGAGAGCCTTAAGTGAAGGCATTAAAAATTATCAGCTCATTATAAGTTAACGTAGATCCTTTAAATCTATATTTTTAAATTTTAATTCTCAAAAAATGTCGGTTAATAGATCAGAAAGCCCTCGATCTTTTTTGGGGGATTGAAATTGGGTTATGATAATACTCAGTTGAAATACTTAGTTTTCTACATAAATTACTTACTTTTAACGCACACAAGGAAGTTTTGTTCATTAAGCATTTCACTTAAATACGCAACAGCTACTACGTTATACTTCTTAGAAATCGCAACTAATTCTTCTGCCTTATCTTTCCTATTCTCATTTATTACGAATCCCACTGTGCTGTATTTACTGAATATTACACTCCTAAGAAAAGCCTCTGTGTTACTTATCACGTTAAAGTTAAAGAGCCAACAATGATTCAGGCTTAGCCTCTCCAGATAGTCACTAATATGCTTCTCTACGAAGCTCGATGCTGTTACTGTCATTATTAACCACTCACTTGTTAGTAATGTAAATTGGATGCATATACATACATATATACTTAAACTCAATATAAACTTTTATATTCAAGGAGTGAGTGTGACCTACTATAGATCCATAAGCTATGTAAGAAACTCATTAATGTTTTTAACTTCATAATTTGTGCCCTTCAGTAAATAGTATTAAAATATGGGGCTGCTTTACTCGGGGCGAAGATTTTATATTCCATTCAAGGCTATTTTTAAATGCCGCGGTAGCTCAGCCTGGCTAGAGCGCTGCCCTGGTATACAGGGCAGACAGGCAGAGGTCCCGGGTTCAAATCCCGGCCGCGGCTTTTCCGTTATTTATGATCAATTTCGTGTATTTAATAATAATAACAAGGTCCTGATCAGCACTAAGTATTACTATGAGTCCTAAGCTACAATCAGTGGCAATATTGTATAAGAAAATCTCTAAATCTGTTTATAAATATGGATATAAATAAGGGAAGAAACAAAAAATACCTTTTCTGAGATGACCTTTTATACTAAAGAGTTACCCGTTACTTCTAAGTACGGTACATTGCCATTATTAGGATAGTAATAAGTCGGCACTAGTACAAATTGAGAATCAACGGGAGGTGCAATCAGATAGTAATAATAGAGGTGAGAAACCCCATTAGGTAAATTATTACTTAGTTGGTTCGTTATATTAACGTAAGGCCCGTTAGCCAACATGAGGTTGGTCAACGAACTCGTGCCCGAATATATTATAAACTGATAATTGGTCTCGGGACCTATCTCCACGATGGCTCCGGTATTTAATGGTAAGGGTATTTGTAAGTCGATCGTCACCACTGGGGTAGACGCTGAAGTACTATATATTGTTAACTCGAGATAAGTTTTAGAACCACTCACATAACCCTCAATAACGTACATGTACTTGTTGTTAGCGCTCAATAACTGGTTACTAGAGGAATAACCTACTAACGTATTGTTTACATACAATGTTACGTTATATTCAGTCGGGGTCACCGGTTTCACGTTTAAGGAGATGTCTACTTGGTAAGTTTGGTTGGTTAGCAAGGCGTTAATAACCGTAGTAGACCCGTTATTTGGAACTACGTCAAACCAACCCGCCATATATAATGGAGCACTACTGTTTAATCCCAAGGGTAACACGTACTTAATATTCCCTGAGTAAGTATTCACATATTGTTGAGCTTCAATTACTGGATATGCAATCCTGAACATTTTACCGGATATGTTAGCTAAAATCCATAAGACCGGTACATAAGACGCGTTAGTCGTGAAGCTCACGTTCAAAACACTATTTGGCTTTACCTCAAACGCGTAAAAACTAATACCAGCTATACTTCTGGTTAGTAAGTCTACTTGAGTGTTCTGGAATGTCACTTCTTTTATTACTCCGCTCCCCGAAACGCTGACGTAACCAATGTAGTCAGGATTAGAAATTTGGTTTATATAACCTCCATAATAGCCCTCCGGAATGTAGTTGTATGGGACATAGTTGGTTTTCATTAAGAAGGGTACTACATATAAAGGTCCACTGAAGTTTAAGTTTAAGGTTACTAATGACCTTACTGATAAGTTCAACGGTATATTAGGTTCGGTAGGTATTATGTAGCTTATAACCGGTGGTGAGTACGATATATATATTTCCTTAGACAATTCCACAGCTGTCTGTAAGGGTGTAATACTATTCGAGGTGATGGCACTTAGAGACGAATAATAACCTACAATAACTACAGCCAAGGATATCGTGATTATAACAAGAATTAGTGTTGTGACTCCACTACTCATGAGTCAATTTTGCCTAATCCTCTATTTTAATTTTTCTTTCAGATACAAGGTTAACGAAAATTTTTAGGACAAGTAACGTATCATGTTTGTGAAACTAATATATATTATATTAACAAAACTAATTTTTTCTCGTCAGATTTACCTTTGATGACTGATAATTGGATCGCTCTGTATTTTAAAAGCGAGTCAAGGATAACGAGCACTCTAAGAACACGTTTAAGCCTTCGGTAGGATAGCAAAAGGCCTTGTTCTTTGAAGCCTCACCGATTATTAGGACTATATGTTAGCAAAATCACTTTTATTAAAAACTACGTATTGAAAATTACGTCGCCGCTTAGACCTTATATCAAAATAATATAATAATACAATATATAATATATTTTTTCTTTCAACACTTCCCTATATTTCTTACACCCTTTACTTTACTAATCCATTGAGGAGTGTTATTAACACGTCAAAGCTATGACTATCTGTGCTTAGCCTTAGGAAAGTTTCTATTCGCTTACTCATTCCATTGTATAGAAGTGTCTGTTGGAAGACGTGTTCATCTAACCTTATGCTCATTTTCAGAGTATACTGTGTAGAAAATTACGGATAAATTTAAAGAATATTTATTCTAAAATCTCTATTATACTTCATTCAATCCCGTGTAGATAATCGGAAATAAATAGTTAGTCTAGTATTATCGAACGAAAGGAATAAATAGAAGGTTTTACAGACTTGTTTATATGGTATCAGTAGCAGCTAGTGAGTTTCTGTTAGTCGCTGCAGCCTTAGTTATAGGGTTAGTCTTCTTTGGGCTCACCCAAGCACTCATAATCCCCCAATATGCTTTTACACTCGCCGAACAACAAGCTAGGACTTTAGCGTCAGCGTCTTTTATTTCAGTTTCTCCTCCAGACATAGGTACCAATGGGTATTCCTTTGTAGTATATCCTTACATACCTGGTTTCAATGGTAACGTTACGGTCTCTGTGTTTGAAGAACCTGCGTCTTTACTACCTTCTATAGCCGTTCTCACCCCCCAGTCTTCATCCACTCCTTTTTCAGCTAGTTTCCCTAACGGGACGAGTATGACTAAGGTAAAAGTAGGTCCCGTATATGACACTAATGGACATGAACTCACAGAGTCAATAACGGGTTATACGTTACCGGCTAATTATCCGTTCGTGATAAGTGGTACTATACCAAAAGGGGAGATACTAATAATATGGGTGATATATAGTACGGGAAATTACTATTTTAGGATAGCATACACATATACAACGGGGTGATAGTTGTGAAAGCACAAGCTTCTGTAACTGTCGGGCTAATACTTATGATCATATTGTTTAGTGTGATAATACCATTCCTCGCGTTCACTATGACCTCACCGTCTTACGACATACAAGGTAAGCAATATGTCTCTCAGGCTACACAAGCAAGGGATCAACAAATGTTCCAGATAGAAAGTGGGGATCCTTTAATATCCTACGTAATAGCTCCGAGCGGACAAGATGTATTAAACTTCAAATTCCTCCACGGCTTTTATCCTCTGCAAATTAGGGGGATTTATTACTTTAACGGGACTTCATGGGTACCTGCATACCCTGGGAACTTGACCGTAAGTTCCGATCTGACGATATACTTGTTTACGCCATGCTTTTACTCGGGACCTATAGATATAGTAACGTCTTATGCTAACCAAATAGTACTCTATCCAAAGCAATTCGGTGGGGTGGAGTGTACCAATATATGGACTTTGTTCTTAAATAATCAACAGTCCAGTGCATACGTCACGTTATACCCGGGACAGAATACGCAAGTTGAGTATATATATGCTGAGGGCTCGCCTAGTGAACAAAGTGTGACCAGTGAAATGACTTTGTACTTACCTAATGGCACGGAAATATTCGAACCTAACACTACTGCTCTTCCAGCAGTA
>JAPYVG010000136.1 GCA_028277025.1 Sulfolobaceae archaeon | reverse complement strand
AGACAAAAATAGCAAGAAAGTATATTACTTTCCCTATTTCGAAAAGTAGCACGTTATTAAATAATATTGAGTTCATCCATGAGATAAGAGATAAGGCGAAAGTTCCTATCACGAACGGAAACCATTCCGAGCTCACGCGCATAAGATAGTGGTCGTTATTAGATTATTAGATTTTACGTAGTTATAAATTAAGCAATAAAGTTAATAGTTGGAAACCCAATTGTTAGCCTTCAAATTTTCCTCTTGTAAATAATTTATTATTATAAAATAAAATTAACTTTTACTTATTAGTTAAATTTTGAACGTTAAAGTTGCAGTTGACAACAGTTTTTGATAAACCGTGAAGTTTATGTCATTTGATATTATTTAACATTCCTAACTCTTCTCGTGAAGTTTATAAATTTTGTAGTTACATACTAAAATGTAGAAGAGAGCCCTACAGTGAACTCGATGAGCAATGTGAAGGGGAGGATGGGTTCGATGAGGCTCCCCATGTCCTTGAAGGGAGCGGTTTAACTACCGTAGACGGCATGGGGAGGGAAATAAGGGGAATGAGGACGAGAGGTTAAATACAAATTCATGAAGCCTCAATGAAAGTCCGACCCCTAAGAAGTAACTTCTAGTTAGATTTAAACCACACTTCACTCTACCGAAGTAATTTCTATAAATATTGAGTAAATTGTTTATTCTAAGATAAAAATTTTTCTCTTCACATTCTTACGGGTTAGTGGTATAAATTTAGACTACTCAAAGGATCACATGAATGCCGATACTATAAACGTCCTTACTAAAAAAGCTCTAAAAGGCGATGTTAACAGCCTTAAGGAGATCATCAAGTTCCTCAAGGGATACAACGCGCCTATTGCAAAATTCGCTATTTACTCTATAATCTACCAATTTACAATGAATAATATAATTGATTTAGTAAATGAGTGCAAAACTTGTGGGGGTAAATGTTGTAAGGTCGGTTTACCAGTACCCGTATACCACTACGATTATGAAGAAATGCAAAGGCATTTGAGAATTAAGTTGGAGAGGAAGAACGGATTTTACTTATTACCTAGACCTTGTAAGTTTCAAAAGGACTGGATGTGTAGTATAAACTCATTTAAACCTTACGCTTGTTTAAGCTATCCATTTGCTACAGAGGACGAACAAATAGAAGTTATAAAAAACTATGACGGTAACGGTGTACCAGATTTCCAAGTTCCAGAGTTCTGTTTAGCCGGAGCAAAAGTTAAAAAGTTTCTCGATTCTTTAATAGAAAATCTTAAAAGAGAAAAGAGAACTGAACCGGACCCTGAAGAAATTATAGATGTGCTTTTGAAAGTAAAGCAACAATAAAACCGCTTTCAGAATACCAGAGAATTGGGATATTTCTCTATCAAGATAAGTCTATCTACTAGAGTTATCAACTTTTCAGGTTTATGAAAATTATGAATGTTATTTGTATCGATCGTCGAAAAGATTTTAAAAAATTGAATGAAAAAATGAACAATATTTATATAAAACCGTAGATAATTTATTTATCAGTTTAAAGTTATATTTTAACCTATGCAAAAAGGCGGTAGAAAGATCTTTGTGAGAGAAAGTTCTGGATTAATAAGGGATATAGGTGCATTAGATGCATTTTCAATGAACTTCGCGTATTTAGGGCCTGCAGCAGGTGTAGCGTATCCCTTGACATTTGCAGTAGCTTTACTGGGTTCTAACTAGCTCTTAGCGACTGTCTTAGGAGCTGTGCTGATGTTCCCCGTGGCGCTCCTTTACTACAATTAGCAGCTTAATACCTAGAAGTGCTGGAGATTATATATTACCACTACAAGGCTAAATTAATAGATCTTGAGTCGTTCCTAGAGGCTTTGAGAATATATTAAAAGTTAAGGATTTAGTTAGGGCTGTTGAAGGTCATGAGGAAGAAGTTATGTGGAAGAACGCTTATAGAGTCATAATGGATAATTTGGGCACATAATGTATATAGCTGTATCAGAAAAATTATTGGTAGAGGAAATATAATAAAGAAAAAATTTATCTTTTTTGTCTTAATTACTTATTGAAAATAAGTTACTGTATAAAACAATCTAAGGTCGTATACCATTCCATATGCATTATAAGTCCCTGGACCAGTGACAAAATTCCATCCGTAATGAGCTGGCAACGGATTATTACCTGAGGTTATAGGTATCCATGCTTTCATTCCCGTAATTATCCCTTTAGGTGTTAATATAATTCCTGAGTAAGATATGTGATAGAGTATAGTGTTTAGATCTCCTAGTTTAACTCCAGTCAGTGCTATCATGGCAGCAGTTATAGGTGCTGCTCCACTAGTTCCGTACCACAAAAACAGTTGTCCTTGATATATTAACGGTAATCCGAAACCGTACTCTACTATATTGTATCCGCCAGCTGATACGAAAGCTATATCGGGATAAGTCCTTTGAATAATCGGAGTGAAAGGTATGAGGGATGTTAGTTCGAAGTTCTGGACTGGGAATACTACACTAATTCCTCCAGTACTATAATCCCAGCCAGAAATGGATTGCACTTGACCGGTAGATGTAGCATTAACGAAAATTCCACCCACAGACGTGACATACGGATCGCTCTCAGGATACCATATAGTATTGTAGACTCCTATAATGAAATTAGGCGGGGGATTATCGCTTTCAAATCCCCAGTCTCCTGATGCAGCCACTACAGAAATCCCTTCATCAACTGCTTGAATCATAATATTATGTATCATCCATAACATAGCAGGATAATAAGCGGCTAAAAATGACTCTGGTACTGATACAGAGATTGAGATCACGTTAGGGTCAATATAGTTAACCATGTAGTAATATTCATAGTAGTAGTTAAGTAAATTACCGACTAGGGCTGGTCCTCCCACGTATCCGTTACTGAACACAATGTATACGTCAGATGCCGGGGCAAACACACCAGACCACTCTGCATCTAGTTCGTTTTCTCCGGATGGACCTGAGGTGACTACATTCCCTAAGTATATTACGTTTAACCCTCCAGTTCTCGGTACTATATAAAATTCTTTCCAGAAGGTATAAATGTCGTCCGCATTGACAAATGATTCAGGGACTCCTTCTATTGCTATCTTTGTACCTTGTCCAAGGTATCCTTTATAATATACCTCAGTGAAATTAAAGTAATCCGCTATTGCTTTGGGCGTCACCAAAACGCTGGAGACTAGAGATAAGTTATTTAAATTTGCGCTACTAATTTCTAAGTTCCAAGCCTCTTTAATTACTGGATAAACCTTGGGGTCTATACTGTCAATGCCTACAATACCTACAATGTATTTACCCACATTATAAGGTAGAGACGGGGTCACATTATTAGAGAAATAGTAGAAGGGTCCCACATTTACAATTCCCGGTAATCCGAACCAGTAGATATTCTTTAGAGGATAGTAATATATGTTTATGTAAGTGCTAAACGCTTTCTCTATTTCCCCTACAGTTCCTTGGAAGGTGAGAATTAGCCCGTAATCGCCGGTAAAATTAATTCCGTAGGACTCTAAATAATTTATTAGTTCTTCTTTATACGACTGAGGAGGATAAAATTCATTTCTAAACTGTGAAGGTGATAGGTAACCTGCTTCATGGTTAGAGATTTCGTTAGTAATAGAAGTTAATGTCTGATAATTAGTGAAGTTTAACAAGATTGCGATAGGGAGTGTGTAATTCTGTGGTAACGGTTGAACATATATTGAAGCTGGTAGTATAGAATATTGTGGAGAATCGTTATAGATATAATAGACAGAACCACCATTGTCTGCAGTTGATAACAGTGGCGTTACAAGTAAAATTACAGCTAAAAAGATAGAAAATATTTCCTCCTTAGAGTAGTAATATTTACTTTCATCACTAGTCACATTGGAATTCTCTTTTTTAATACTTTACGTATTAATTAATAATCTTAGAATACGAAATATTTATGAAGGACTTAAGAAAATTAAAAATCGTTTATGTAAAATAGTATCGATAAAATTTCCACTCTAAATAAAAATTCACAATTGTCATTCAAAACTTAATTAAGGAAGAGCTGAGCAATTGAGAAAATTGTTTAAGGTTTTAACACATTAATTACATAAATAGGGTTTGGCGAAAGGAATTAGGAATATTAAAGGCATTAAATTTAGCTTCAAGTGGTTAAAATAAAAACAAGCTTTAGTTTTTTAGATTTATTCTAATAAAAATATCAGCTAACGACAGCCTTTACAAGACCTGGTGGAGTATCTCTTAACGAAGAAATTGAGGTATCTACACACTGAGCCTTTTGACCTTAAACATTTTTCAAAAAAGCGTTGCAATGGTCACATAGCTAGTTATAAGGGATTATAACTCGTTAAACGAATATAAATAGCATAATGACGATACTATGGATATACTCTAGACACCTTACGTATTAAGCTGAAACAAGAAGGAGCTGAAATCTTAATTTAAGTATAACAAGGACGCGTAAAACTTTTATGATAATTTTTATTGGTGTCTACGGGAAGTAGACATATATGTCAACGGTTATTAGTATAAGGATAAGGAAGGAGATAAAGGAGGAATTAGAAAAGCAAGGTATAGATATTGACCAAGAAGTAAGAAAATTTTTGGAGGAACTT
>JAPYVG010000027.1 GCA_028277025.1 Sulfolobaceae archaeon | reverse complement strand
GGGCATATAATTAGGTCCGCCCTCGTTTATACAAACTTTTCTACGAAAAATCTTATTCTTTCGACTTTTTATGTATTTTATTCATCTCATTTTTTACGCTAAAAAAGAGATTCCCATACTGACGTGGAGGCTAACTTACCTTTCTTATTTTCAAAACTTGAAAAGCAAAGGAGGGCTTGGCTAATTCTTTCAAAAATTTGCAAATATATAAATACTGACGGTGTGAAGGAACGCCTCGAATTCTTCTTTTATAACTTCAATTGTGAGATATTCAAAAGGTTAGCGGAATGCGGGATTATAGACCAAGAATATAGGGGTTACTTCTTAGAACAACTAATATTTAACCCAGAAGCGTGGAAATGTGTCAAATTTGCTGTTGAAAAAAATATTGTTAGCAAAGAAGAGGTTTCAGCTTTTAAGGAATATCTAGACTATTTTTCGTCTATATACCAAGAGTTAAAAAATCTTAACTTAGAAGTATAACGGTGTCGAAAGGCCCTGGTTCTCGACATTTATGCATGCTATTAATTTGCATTTATCCCCTTCACATTCATATAGTCCGTAACCGCTGTAGCAAATCGGCGTTTTCCTAATTGTATATGTTTTACCCATAAGATAAGTAAGTTGCTTAAGTTATTTAAACTTTACTAGTAAACAATTTTCTGATTAAAATGAAAAATTATTTCGCTTAATTAAAACCTGGATCTCTTTCCTCTATGAGGTAATTCCTTTACTATGCATTGATTATTTCTTCTCTATACACAGATGGCAAAATTATCTGTTTTGAACAAGTTTTATATAGTATTTTATTAAAATACTGAAGTTGTGAAATACGGTGAATGATAAAAGATTCTACCTTTTTAAAAAAGCTGAGAGATTAGTAGTTAACCACAAGTTATTATCATTATTTGTAATTTCAATTGTTCTGATTACTTCTGCTTTATCCATAATTTACTTGTTTACACCTATGTTGATTGGGTACCAGAAAACATCTAATGGTATAATAGAATACTTCATAAATTCTATTGACCCCTCCTTTATAATTAAACCATATTTTCACGGAAATCCAGTAAATGCACTGATTTCCGTTTATGTTAACTTACCTAATAGCATTAAGTTCTTCGAAGAGTATTACGGTAGCTCGCTGGCAATTCCATTTTCCTCACTAGCAAATTACGTGAAACCTTGGAATAGATTTAAGGACGTTAACACATCACTATTAGTATTCGTAACTTATAAAATGAATAATAAAACGTATAGCACTGCGGAAGAAATAATGTATAACCCGATGTGGATATTAAATGACAAGCCGATACAAATAATTTCAAAAATTAATATACCACAAAAAATAATAAACATAAACACTACACAGATTATAAACAAAGTAAGGCAAATAAGAAGTGCTATAATCAAAAACACATATCCATATTGCTATAGTTGTGGAGCTGGAAAAAACTATCCTTTTATAGTAAATATGAGTACTGAGGGAGTAATAGAACCAAAGGTACCTCCATTCTACCAGTGTCTTCCAATAGTAAATATTACATACTTTTACAACCTTTCAATACCATTAAACTGGGTAACAGTAAGTAATAACGTAAATAAATATGATAAGTACATGTTCATCACGCTCACTACAGCTCTCTCTGGTGAAGTAATTTGGTATGCTGTGAGTAATTCCACTTATGCCGGTGGTCCTTACATAGGAGTTTCGTATTCGGCAAACGTTAACTGGGTTATTTCGTTTGGAAATTGTGAGTATTTTCTCTCTAAATTAGATTATCCCACAATGTACACATATTATAATGCTACAATAGCCGTTGTTACTTATCAAGTAGAGCCTAAGTATTATGTTACTGTTTTTGAAGTCCTATGGGCTAATCCCAATAAAATCGGTACCTCTGTTGAAACGAGTAATGGTGATTCTTGCGTGATATTCACTACTTCAAACGGTAAACATTACTACATTCTCCCAATTGGGAACGGCAGTGTCACATACTTGTTTTACTTATTTAACGAAACGAACCAAATACCTAAAGTAGTTCCTTACGGTTACGGATCATGGAATAATGGGAAAATTAGTGTTAAGGGGGAAATGAAAGTAGGTGGGATGAATTTAATTTACTTTACTGGAGGCTATTTAAATCAGTACGTGAAAAACGGTAGAGTCGCTATGGTACCATTTGATATTGTCGACCTTTTACTCACTTTAATCCCAGTATTAAATGTTCCAATAGATGCTGGGTTAACTATTACAGTAGACTTCGTAGACTATATGCCCTTCAGTAGCTATACTACGGTAGAGGATTATTTTACGTATACTAGTACAAGTATATACTTTACAAACTTTAGCAGTGGGCAAATTTACGTTAGTTTCTTGAATTATTCTGTTAACGTAGAGACGCCTCTATTAGGTTTCTTCTTAAACTATTCTACATACTATAATGGGTGAGATGATGAGAGGACTATCAATTTTCTATTTCATTTATGTTATCTTTTTCCTCTCGATTTTCCTTGCATACGATTTATCCGCATTTTTAACGGTTAGCCCCTTACCCACTCCCAGTTTTCTCTTTTATACTCATGACACTTCATTATTCTTCCTAGATGCTCAACTAATTGGGATCCCATCACTCTTTGTTCTCTTATACATCTTAACTCGCGAAGGCTACATTATGGTTCTAGTGGTGATGTATTCAACGGTTCTTATACTCTTTATTTTCCTCCATAACATTATAATGCTAATTATTTTCGGAATAGTTGCAATGTGCTTATTCCTCTCAGTCGTTCCACAATGCGATTCTTTAATAAGTAAGGTATTATGGGGAATTTCTTCATTTTACCTCTTAGCGGAATTTTTCACTCCTTTTTCAATAGTACTACTTATACCTAGTTTTTTCGCTTCTGGAATAGAAATACTTTCTAGTGAAAAAGAACAGTAGTCCTCCCTATTATTAAGTAGAAAATCTATAAGAATAGCTCATAGTTGGACAATTAGTACAACTTGCTTGATCTAATATATTTTCACGAACCTTAAGCTAAAATTCGTGAATAAATTAACTAAGTGTATACCAGTATCAAACTACAAATCTAAGTTTACGCAAATGCCAACCTTATTTTAATATATGAACAAAACACCGTCTTTAGCTTAAACCATACGTGGCGGAGAAAGTGAAGGGAAAAAAATTGTTAATTAGTAAAAAATAGTTCACTTTATAACAACCCTCTTAGACTTACCTTCCCATCTAGGTAAACCGTTGACGAATTGGATTACTGGAGTAACAAATGCAACAGCTTGAATTTCAGCCACAAGCTTACTCCTCAACTCTTCAGAAGGCTTATTAGTCTCTACGAGGATTTCGAACTTTGCCGGCTCTTTAGTGATAACTATTTGATACTCCTTAACCTCAGGATATTTCATCAATACCTCATTTATCGCAGTAGGGTAGATTTTAACACCTTTATAAAATATGACATCATCAACTCTCCCCTTTATGATCTCAATAGTCGGAAACGGAATATCGTCATTACTTTCCTCAAGCTTGGTTATGTCCCTAGTCCTATAGCGAATTAACGGCATCCCCTCCCTGGTCAAGTGAGTTATAACTAACTCCCCCTCCTCACCCTCACCAACCCTTTCACCGGTATCAGGGTCTATAATCTCCACGTAGAAGTGGTCAGTCCAGATATGCATCTTCTTATGCTCGTCATAAGGACACTCTTGTGCAACACCGGGCCCTATCGCCTCTGTAAGGCCGTAGATTTCCCGAGCACTCCCTCCGTGAGCTGTTAAGCCCAACTCTTTATCAATCCTATACAGCATTTCAGTAGTCATTGCCTCCGCACCCGGAATTGCTAATCGTAAGCTTAAGTCCTTCTCCAAGTCAAGTCCGGCCTCCTTAATTTTTTCTGCAATATAAAGTTCATAAGACGGGGTACCAGTTATTACAGTAACTTTGAAGTCCTTAAGGGTCTTCACTAGTGCTTCAGTCCTACCCGTACTCCACGGGATTACCTTTGCCCCTACCTTTTGTATTCCCATATGAAGACCTATTCCTCCAGTAAAGAGACCGTAACCATAAACGTTAGCTACTATATCACTTCTAGTAACTCCAGCAGTTCTTAAACTCCTAGCGACTAAGTTTGCCCACAACTCTATATCTGACGAGGTATAAGCACCTACTGTAGGGACTCCGGTAGTCCCGCTAGTCATATGCCAACCTACTATTTGGTCTAATGGTACTGTTAAGAAATCCCCTCCATAAGGATATGCGTATTTCCTCAGATCGTCTTTTGTAGTGAAGGGTAGCTTTACTAGATCGTCTGGCGTTTTTATATCGTCTGGTTTTAAACCCCTCTCCTTAAAAACCTTATGATAGAAGGGGCTTGACTCAAATACTCTCTTAATAGTCCTCCTAAACCTGAACTGTTGTACTTCTTTTATCTCCTCTTTAGATAATGATTTGGGGTCTGTCTCGTCGTACAAAATCATTCTCTCACCCCACATAAAACACGGTTACCATCAGAGGTGAGAGAGACCTTTGCCCCCACACGGGGCTTCCCGATAACCCAACACATTAAGTCTACACCCTTCTCAGTCCTAACAATCCCTATAGTGTAATCCTCATATTGTTCAAAACCTTGAGGCTTTTGTTTAACAATACTGTAAGTCATTAACTCTCCCTCTTTGCCTACATTAAACCATTCCATATCTGAAACCATACACTTTGGACAATCCCTTTGGGGCGGGAAATAAATAGTGCCGCAACGTTTACACTTAGTTCCTAAAACTTCTCCTCTCTTTAAACCCTCCCAGAACGGCTTATACAACTCTTCCGCCGGGAGGGTATATTTTAAGATTAAGGGAATTCCTTCCATAACCATCACCTATTATAAATAAATACGTAAGCGTAATGCCCAGTCCCACCAACGTTATGGGATAAGGCAACATACTTCTTAAACGAGTGCTGTACTGGGCCAGCTTCCTCCCTCAACTGTTTAACTATCTCATAAGCCATAGCCACCCCAGTGGCACCTAATGGGTGGCCTTTAGCTTTCAACCCCCCGAAGAGGTTCACCGCGACTTTACCGTCCTTTTCAGTCTGCCCTTCTCTAAGTAAAGAAGAACCCTTACCCTTTTCAACGAATCCTAAATCCTCATAAGCCATGATCTCGGCAATTGTAAAGCAATCGTGAACTGTAGCGTATTCTATGTCTTGCGGAGTATAACCACTCATTTTATAAGCCATATACGCAGCGTCTCTAGCAGCCTTTAACCCTACCCATTCTCCTCTCGCAGCAATATAGGAAGTATCACTACCATAACCCATTCCCCTAATCCAGATAGGGGTGTCTATCTTCAGTTCCCTAATCTTCTCTTCAGATGCAATTATGGCGGCTGCAGCACCATCACTTATTGGGGAAGAGTCAAGTAACTTAATAGGCCACGATACTACCCTGGACTTTAAAACGTCTTCAACCGTTATCTTGTTCCTAAAGTGTGCTTTTTCATTATAAGAAGCGTATTTATGAGCCTTTACGGCCGCTAAAGCCATGTCTTCCTCAGTGGTACCGTATAAGGCCATATGTCTTGTGGCATAAAGTGCGTAATAAGTAGGGAACGTTGTACCGTACATGTGGAACTCCCAATAGTAATTTCCACCCCTACCGCCTATCGCTAATGAAGTTGCAGTATCAACTTCTGTCATCTTATCAACTCCTATTACTAATGCAATATCAACCATTCCAGAGGCTACAGCATTTACTGCAGTAAATATTGCAGAACTCCCAGTTGCACACGCTGCTTCAACTCTTATAGGTGACTTCCCGACAAGCCCACAATACTCTGAAACTGGAGGTGCGGGGTAAATTTCTGTACCCCTATAAGCAGTGCTCCCTATAACTGTCAGTTGAATGTCTTTTTGCGTTAAGCCCGCGTCTTCAAAGGCCTCTTTAACGGCCTCCCATGCTAGTTCCCTTACTGTAACATCTTGCCTTTTTCCGAACTTGCTCATCCCTACTCCGATGATGCCTACTCTTCTGTTCACAATTAAATGTTGTTTAAATAATTTAAATATTTTATTGTAAACATGCTTTTCTAATGTTGGACTATAAATGAATTAGAGTACGTAAGATCTATTTTTACTCGACACGCTGAAAATTTGATACTAGTAAGAAATAAAATCTCCTTTTCAGAGAGAAGATTGATGGGGGCAGAAGTAATAGTAGAGGATAAAGGAGATAAAATAACTCTAATAACCCTAAATAGACCGGATAAGTTAAACGCAATGAGTAAAGAGCTAAGGGAGACACTCATAAAGGCTATTAGGGATTTTAACCGTAACCCGAACAAAAGGGTAGCTATAATTACTGGGGCCGGGAGGGCTTTTACTGTAGGTGCAGACTTATATTCAATGAGTGATGACCTAGCAGAAGATTTAAGGAGTTCGTTCCACGTGATAATAAAGGAAATAAGATTTTCGCCTAAGATATTCATCTCAGCTGTTAAGGGAGTTGCGGCTGGGGCTGGGATAAGTTTGGCATTAGCAACTGATATAAGACTTACAACGAAAGACACTAGGTTTGTTACAGCGTTCCATAATATAGGCTTAGCCCCTGACAGCGGGTTAACACTTATGATGTTGAGACTGGCTGGAGTAAAAGCAGAAAAATACTTATTATTAGGAGGAGAATTTAACGGGGAAGAGGCAGAAAAGCTTGGACTTTTTGAAACCGTAGAAGACCCGTTAAAGGAAGCACTGGACAGAGCTGAGAAAATAGCAAACGGCCCATTTAAGAGCTATTCTGCAAGCAAAAGACTGATTAACCGCGTGCTTTACCATGATCTAGAGGAGTTCCTCGATTACGAGGCAGCAATGCAGGGGGCTTTAGGTAAGTCTAAGGACTTTAACGAAGGTGTTACCGCGTTTAAGGAGCGCAGAACCCCGGTATTTAGGGGTGAGTAAAGTGGCCGGGACTGTACTTTACGAGAAAGTAAAGGACATAGGGATTGTAAGGCTTAACAGACCCGAAAAACTAAACGCGATTAATATGGAAATGGTGGAGGATTTCGTAGAAGTTTTTAACAAAGCAGAAAAGGAGGGAGTAAAAGCGGTAATCGTGACCGGAAATGGTAGGGCTTTCTCTGCTGGTGCGGACGTAAGTGAAATGTTAAACATGAGTATAGAAGAGGTAGCGAGGAAAGGGCATATGCCTATGTGGGAGAGACTGAGGACTTTCAGAAAGCCAGTAATAGCTGCTATTAACGGGATAGCTGCTGGTGGAGGGCTTGAGTTAGCTATGGCTTGTGATATGATTATAGCAGCTGAGAGTGCACAGTTTGGTCAACCAGAAATAAACCTTGGGATAATACCCGGTGCTGGTGGGACTCAGAGGTTAACAAGAACCGTGGGAAAGTATAAGGGCATGGAACTTGTCTTAACCGGTAAGTTGATCTCGGCATGGGAGGCCTACAAGAGAGGGTTAGTGGTTAAAGTAGTACCAGATGAGGCTTTAATGGATGAGGCTATAAGACTAGCTAGAGAGATCGCTTCTAAATCCGGATTTGCGGTTGAACTCGCTAAAGAGGCTGTTAACAGGGCTTTAGAGACTACATTATCTCAAGGGTTAGATTTTGAGAGGAGGCAATTTTACGTGACTTTAGCCAGCGAGGACGGAAAAGAGGGTATGAGAGCTTTCGTAGAGAAGAGAAAGCCTACTTGGAAGACCTGACCATTTATATGAATTTAAATTTTTTCTGTCTGATAATATTTTATGAGCGTTAGGAGGCTTCAAAAAATAAAGGGTGGCAGTTATATTATATCTGTCCCCAGTGAGTGGGTTAGGAAAAACAACCTTGACGTGAAGAGTGAATTAAAGGTCTATGAAGTTTATGACGGGTTAAAGGTTAAGCCCATAAAGGACATTAAGGCGGAAAAGGTAATCGAGTTTAACGATTTAGACACTACATTATATCTGGTCTCCGTATATTACATGCAAGGAATTTCTAAAATAGTAATTACTTCCAAGTCCCCTATGAGTTCTGAAGTTAAGAAGAGATTAAGGGAGCTACAGCTGACTCACCCGGGCCTCGAGATAGTCGATGAAACGTTTAACTCGGTCACCTTTAATGTGAACTTTAACGTAACTACGGACTTAAACTCCCTAGTGAGAGGTTATGTTGAGAAAATAAAGAAGATTTTAAATGATGCACTAGTCGTTCTTCAAGATCCTAAAAAAGAATTAAAGGAAGACTTGATTTATAGGGCTGACAGTTTAATTAAAGACTATAGGGGTATTATAAGGAACATAGCTCTTGGAGTCCAACTGGACGATGAGTATAACTTCAATCTTCCCTTTAAAGATCTTATCCTTTACGCCATATTTATGAGGGATTTGGGCAGGTTTGTAACCCATTTTAAGACCTTCATACAACTAGTTAATGACGAGAGCGCGTTAGTACCTTTCAGTAAAGTTGTGGAAATGTTTAACAAGGCAACCGAGATGTTCTTTAACGAGGATTTGAGCGATATTCAGTGGCTGAGAAACACAATATCAGAATTAGAGAGTGCATGTAGCATTACTGAGGCGTGCAAGGAGTTGGTTAGGATGGCAAGCTATTGTATAGCTATAATGGACGATAGCGTTCATAAATCAGTAAGGATTGTCTGACGATAAATAAATAGTTTAAGTATCATTTAATTGTTTTGATTAACAATTAATTAGTAATGAAAGTTTATATATTCCCAACTCGAAAGAATATTTGATGAGTGGAAAGGATAAATATGCAAATTTAAATTTTGAAGAACCACCAGACTTCCCGCCTAACAATGTATATCCTCCAAGCTGGAATTTCGATGAGGATAAGGCATGGCAATTATATAGGAGGGCTAAGAGAGAACAATGGGATGAAGAACAAATAAACTGGAGTGAAGTAAAGGAATGGGCTCAGGGTCTTGACAGAAAACAAAGACTTTCGATAGCCTACTGGTGGTCTTTATTATCAACGTTTGACAATGCCACTCCAGTATTCGCTTATGCAGTGGTTAAGGCATTTGAACAGCACTTGCCCACTCCGGTTAAGGGAATACTAACTACAATAACTTATGACGAGAATAGGCACAACGTTATGTGCGGATTGGGTATAAATTCCGTTTTACCAGGCTTTCCATATAATTTTAAACCGCAAGACGATTTGGAAAGAAAGGCAATGCTTAATGTTCTGTGGACGTGGTGGAATGGGTCTAGGTATTGGAAAGCATATGTTGAAGCTTACAATAAGTACACCTTCGATGTATTATTTACATCTTTCATGATGGGCGAGGCAGCCGCAACCACTGTCTTCTCTACAATGTCTAAGGGGGCTAAGTTAAAGGCTTTCCAAGAACTATTCAGAAACACTACTGTTGACGAGACTAGACATTACGCATTTACTCATCTGATAATGACACAGAACGCTGAAAAAATGGATGACGAAAGGAAAAAGTTTGTTACCAAACAAGTGAGGGCTGGTTTCGTATTCCTCTCTCTAATAACTTACTTACCTCCTAAAGATTTCTGGAAGTTACCACCGTGGTTCGTCGAAGTTCATACTAAAATGGAAGATATGGCTAGAGATGCGGGGTTTTATATACCAACAATTAAAGAGAAAGAAGAAGCGTGGAGGAGTGCCGTGATTAGGGTCGGTGCTTCGTTAAAGCGTTACGGAATTAAGATGCCTGCTATCCCAGAATTAGGTATTTCGGGTGAAGAGGAAATACCGGATTTGGAAGATACTGATATTATCCCGGTGTTTTAGATGAAAGTTGCAGTAATAGGAGCAGGGGTAATGGGGCACGGGATTGCCGAGGTTTTTTCTATTTACGGTAATCAAGTTTTTTTATACGATAAATTTGAAGAGGCTTTGAAAAAAGGTTTAGAGAAAATTAAGTGGTCTTTAGACAAACTCTATGAGAAGGGTAAGATCAGTGAAAAACCCGAAGAGGTCATGGGGAGAATAACGCCAATAAAAGAGCTCAAGGAAGTTAAGGGGAGTGAGATAGTAATTGAGGCTGTACCGGAGAACTTTAACTTAAAGGCTGAGGTTTTTAAAGAGGTGGAAAAATATGTTGATGGTAATACAATAATAGCGACTAACACTAGCAGTTTACCCATAACCGAGCTCTCACAAGCCCTATTAAAGAGGGATAGGTTCTTAGGGTTACACTTTTTCAACCCTCCAGTTCTGATGGGTCTAGTTGAAGTAATTAGAGGGGAATATACTTCCGACGAGGTCTTCGCTAAGGGGATTGAAATAGTCAGAAGCATTAGTAGAGAGCCTATCCCGGTGAGGAAAGACGTGATAGGATTTGTCGTGAATAGGATACTTTTTAGGATATTCACCACTGCTTGTAGACTTACAAACAAATATACGATTGAGCAAATTGATAGTACTGCAAAACATATATTAAAGTTCCCTATGGGGATTTTCGAACTTCTTGATTTCACTGGGATTGATACGAATTATTTAATTAGTAAAGAGGTTATGAAGAGAGGGTTCGATTTCACTTGCCCTCAGTTAGAGGAGTTGTATAAGAAGGGTTATTATGGGAGTAAAAGCGGTAAGGGATTCTACGACTGGTCCAAAGGCAGACCGGAAATCAAGTTCTTACCGGGCCCTACACCGCAAGAACTGTTAGTCGATGCTGTGAAGGAGGGCAGATGGTTAGTTGAAAAAGGGGTCTCCACAGATGAAGAAGTTAACAAGGCTACAAGACTGGGCTTAGGATGGCCAAAGGGGTTGTTTGATTACGCTAAGGAATACGGTTTATAACATGAGAGAGTATTTCTAGGTCAAACAATAAGTAAGTGGTTCTGTTATAAATAATGAGTAAATAAAAATAATTATCATGTTTTTGCTTTGTGGATCACTTCAATTTATTTCATAAGCATGATATGATACACTGAGAATTTTTCAGTAATTAATATTTATTTCAACTTTATTCACAAGCTTACACCCTAATACCCGGAGCTCTACCAACTAAAGAATTGGCCAAGTGGATCATCCATGCATAAGCCCAGAACTTGAGCTTAGCCTCAACCACTTGTCCCAAAAAACTTGTAGCCCTAACAGATTCCCCAAAAGTACGTTTCACAGCAGAGAATAAGGACTCAACCCTCCACCTAACACCGTAACCCTTCTCCTCCCTCCAACGATTATAACCCAACCTCTTGAACTCCCTTACAGCCTTTCTCCTAGCGGGGTGGCCACGCCTAGTAGTAGCGTTCTTCCTAGGTGGGACGACAACCTCAACCCCGGTCTTGTAAACCTCATTAGCGTCATAAGTTTTATCCCCATAAAACTTCTTGACCTCCTTTCCCTTATCTTGTAAACCCTTAACTGCGGTCTCAACCTCGTTGGTGGTTACTTCAGCGTTTATTACGTTGAATTTGTCTTTATCAATTACTATTTCGATTTTGAGGAATTTTGAGTCCTTGGTTTTTCCCCATTTTGCTATAATGTATTGTCCTCCCTTGTTTGTGCTTATCCCCGTTGCGTCTGCTATTACTTCAAGTTGGTCATTTGCTTCTGGGAATTTTATGTCCATGTTCCTCACCCTTTCCCATATTGTTGAGTAGTCTAGGCTTGTTGGGATGATTTTCAGTCTCTCTAGTGCTCTCAATACTCCTTCTATGGCCCTATAAGGTAGGAAGATGTGGAGAAATGCTAGGAATTCGTTGAACTCCTTTGGTGCCTTGTAGGTTTTCTTGGCATGCCTATTCTCCTCTGCTAGTAAATCCCACCAGTGTTCAAAGACGTAGAAGGGGAACATTAGGGTATACCTCGTTATGACGTTCTCGTCGTACTTGTGCCAATCCCTCTTGTACTTACTCTTTCCCATGGGTAATACTCGGTATAATTATTTATAAATTTTTGTATAATTCTGAAGTAGCCCAC
Source organism: Sulfolobaceae archaeon (assembly GCA_028277025.1). The sequence continues at coordinate 11,402 of JAPYVG010000027.1, read as the reverse complement.
AAAGCATCATGTTTTATACCCATTTTTATTTCTGTAGACCGAAAGGAATAAATATTAAATTAATGATAAACTAATATAATGAGTTATCCACCACCTTATGGAAGTCCGGGAGGATATCCGCCACCCTATGGTGGAGGCTATCCACCGTATGGTGGGGGATACTCACCCTATGGTGGAGGCTACCCGGGAGGATATCAGCAATCGATGTTTAATGTAATGATGTGTTCACAACCGGTGGGTCTAGGTGGACAGCAACAAATGATTCCAATACAGAGACCTATTGACTTAAACATGGTAGTACAACAAGTTGTAATGTATTTGATGGGCCAAGGTTTTCAAGTTTACCCTTTCGTCGGACAAAATATGGCAGTCATACAAGCACAACACCAGAGCTTCTTGGGATTTATAACTGACTCTAACAAGGCTTATACCATTAGATTATGTGAAGGACCGAACTTCGTAATGGTAGAAACTGGATTTACAAACTTAATGCAAGAGTTATTACCATTACTCGCTACCGGAGGTACAGCTGTAGTGGGTGATGATGTATTACACAGTAAGCTATTAGAAATTCTAGGACTGGGAGGTGCAGCAATAGATGTTTATAATTTAATGCAGGACTTCAGGCAAGAGCAACAGATAATGAACACTATTATGATGGCTATACAAATGGCAGAATCCATGGCTCCGCCTTATCCTCCACAGCCATATGGACAACCCTACGGTGCTCCTTACGGACAACCATCAACTTATCCCCAACCCATGCAAAGGCCAGCCCAGCAACCTACAACACAACAACCCGCGACACAATCTACAACATCACAATCACAAAGTACTACACAGTCCCAAACACAAGCTAAGACGATTAAGTGTTGGAACTGCGGTGAGGAGGTACCAGCAGATTCCAAATTCTGTCCCCATTGCGGTGCGAATTTAATGCCGGTTAAGTGTCCAAAATGCGGCTATGTTAATAGTCCAGGTGCTAAGTTCTGTTCGAGTTGCGGTGCACCGTTACAACAAGCTCTTCCACAAACTCAGCAAAAATCATAGTCAAAAAGGAATATAAGTCAGGTTTTTGTAATTTTATTATGGATTTCTGTGAAGCTTTAGAGAAAGTATTAAAAAGTAATATAATTTGGGTGGAGGCCCAATCTTGTTCTGGAGAGAGTGTTATGATTCTCAAGGCGGGTTGTAAGGGTATAGAAGACCTTTTCTTCCATTCTTCACCAGTAAAATTTATCTCTCTTTTCTCTGAAGAAAAATGCGGTAGGGAATTACTAAATGAGGTATTAAATTCAAACGATTTCATTTTAGTAATTGAAGGTGCACTTCCCCAAGATCCGTCTCTGTGTAGAATAGGGGACTTCACATGCAGTGATCTAATTCAAAAATTAGCTGAAAAGGCAAAGGCTATAATTGCTGTAGGCTCTTGTGCTGTTAACGGTGGGATTTTAAGGGAAAGTGGTGCTAATTCCTTTGGTGTTAAAGATTTAATAAAAGGGAAAAAGGTTTTTGAGGTACTAGGGTGCCCTGCATCGGACAGAATGATAGTTGCGGCAATGTATTACGCTCTCAGTGGTGGTGGAAGTGGTTGAGCTTGACCTAACCCCCATATCAAGGATTGAAGGCCATCTAGCATTAAAAGTGAAGATCGAGAACGGTTTCTACACTGATGCAAAAGTCACTGGGGAAATGTTTAGGGGTTTTGAATTACTTTTAAAAGGTAAGAACTTGAGCCTAGCACCCAATATAGCCGGTAAAATTTGTGGTGTCTGCGGGGCTACACACACGCTCGTTTCGATAGAAGCTTTAGAGATGTTACAAGGGCTATATCCGACGCCAAGGACAGTACTGTTTAGGAATGTTGCATACGCCCTAGCAGACATTATGTACAATAACGTTGTCGTGACTTTCATCTTTCAGGGGATAGACTTCTCGTCACATCAAGTGCCGAAGAATGAGTACGAAAGAGGTAAGGAGACTCCTTGCGAGTATAAGGATATCCACGGTTTTCAGAAAGTCTCAGATATAATGGACGAGCTTTACTTCGGTAAGAGTATATTTAAAGACGCACTCAAGTTACAGACGGACTTAAGGAACTTAGCCACACTCATTTGGTTACGTTATCCCCAACCAATTAGCATGAAACCTGGTAGCATAAACATTAGGGATCAAGAGGCTATAAATAAGATAAAGAAGTACTTGAAGGAGGATAAGTTAATTGATAAACTCCTTTACGTAACCGCTGAACTGAGGGAGTTTTATAAGGGGGTTTACAAAGATATAGGCCAAAACTTTGTAACATACGGCCTCCTTGAGGATTATTCTTATAACGCAGATTACGAGGAGATGAACAAATGGGCTGATAAGAGGTTTATTCCTCCGGGTTTAGTTAAGAACGGAGAGCTGGTTACTGGGAATTTAAGGGATATATTATTAGGCGTTAGGATTTTCACTGAAGGTACTTCATATGATGAGTGGGAGAAAGAGTACGATAAAGACTTAATGGGGAACCAGTTAGATACTCACCACCCATGGAATAGGGAGACTAAATTGAAATCCAGGGAGAATTTCATACCTAAAATCGTTCAGATAGATTTTATGCCAACCACTGGAGATATTGCGAGACTCTACGTTTATAGGGTTAGGAAGGGTAAGATTAGGGCCTTGGGATATGAATGGGAGTACAGAAGTAACGACGTGATAGAGAGGACTTTCGCTAGAATGTTTACGGTAGCTCTATTAAAGGAATACCTATTAAACGTTGAGGAAGTTAAAGGAGATACAAACCCATTGAAGGGAAAGCCGTATTGGATGGCTGTAGGTGCGCATGACGCTCCCAGAGGTGCTAATGCCCATTGGGTTATAGGTGAGGGTGATAAGATAAAAAGGTACCAAATAGTAACACCAACAGATAGGAACTTTTCCCCTGATGGCCCGGTAGAACAGAGTATAATTGGACAAAAAGTAACGGATTTAAATAGAATTGACTTAGACGCATTAAGGGTTGTCAGAAGTTTTGACCCGTGTTCGGCCTGTGCCGTTCACGTGTTTAAACCGTAAATTGAGGCTTTATTCGCTCCTATACGGAGTTAGAGTTTCGTGATGAGGGCTAAGCTCGCATAGTCTGAAGAGCTTTCATTAATCTCTAATTAAATGCCATACCCCGTTACCCTTAGCACATAAGTCCTTGTTAGCGTCAAAAGCCTCGACCTCAACATACGCATATCTCTTAGTCTCTTTAACCACTCTGCCTATGAAAGTAAAAGGAGAGTCTCTCATATATTTTAAGAACACTATATTGAACTGCAAAGTATAAGCGTCTTTCACGTCTAAAGTCTTGACGGCGTAACTCCCAGTGTAATCCATCGAGGCAAAAATTATTGCCCCATGCAATATTCCCCCGATCCTAGTTAGATCCTCTTTGTACTCTAAGATAGTCTTAGCATATCCCTTTTCTACTTCTATAAATTTTAAGCCCATAAACCTAAACAAGCTTTCATTTTCCGAGAGCAGTTTATTAAACTCCTCCTCTCTCATAGGTAGACTCTTTTATCTCCTACTAAAAAATAATTGTCACTAAACAAACGATTTCTTTCAATTTTGAGATTTCAAAGATAAAAAGTTTATAAGTATAAAATGAGATAGTATATAAACTCTATGTTCAGAAAAATCTTAGTAGGATTTGATGGGTCAAAGGAATCGGTGAAAGCACTAGAAGTAGCTATAAATTTAGCTAAGGCTAGTAACGGAAAAATTAAGGTAGTAGAAGTCATAAGGCACGAGCCTGCAATAGAAACTTATGTTAAGGAGAACATAAGGGATAAAGAGAAGATCATAAAGCATAGAGAAATGGTGATAAAACTCTCTCAAGAGAACGGGATAGAGATTGATTACCACGCAACTTACGGCGACCCCTCATTAGTTCTCTCTAAAATAGCGGAGATGGAGGATTTCGACCTAATAATAGTGGGGAAGAGGAAAATAAGGGGGATTAGAAAAGTATTTACAGAAAGCGTATCAGTAAACCTGGTTAAAAATACGAATAAACCAGTTTTGGTAATTATTTAAACATTATGTGTGCGTGGTTTTGATATTTCACCTTCTCAATACAATATCAGCCTAGCCTTCATCCTAACAAAAGGTAAATATGCTCCATGATCATCGTCAACATAAACGCTCATCACGTCCTTGGTTATTGCATCTATAGTAAGAAGTTCTTGTAGGGGAATTGCCACTTCCCTTACGTAAACCCCACCTTGATTAAGTTTAATAACGCTCTTGGGAGTTATCCTAACACTGTTCCCCACAATCTCGTCAGCTTTAACGCCTTTCACTAAGAACGCGTCCTTTTTACTTTCCTCCATTAACTCACTTAGCTTCCAATCCCCCGACTTCACGCTTATAGTAAAGTAATCCGCCTTAGGCAAATCACCTCTAGCATTACCAGTCTCTCCAAAACGAGTAGTTAAAGTCCCTAAATATGATGTAACGTACCCATCCGTTTGTCCCTACACTTTCATTTCATTCATTTTATGATAATTCATGATCGAGTGTAGGGACTTAGCCCTCAACCACCTTTTGGGTGGGTCATGGGACTCCTTCGAGCCCAACGGCACGGGGCTCACATCTCCGCAATCACTCCCACCCTTTTGGGCATAGCCCACATCGGCGTGAGAGATCATCATTTATCAACAAAAGTTTGTTACAAACAAATATAAAAAGATTTCTATTAACACGAAAAAGGATACAGCCCTATCAGTTCTTTCTTTTTAGTCTTTACCCCCTCATCATCAAAGGTCGAAAAAGCCGGTGAAAACTGATAAAGTGGGTCGTCATAAATAGTTATTTCTCCCAATACCTTGTCACCTATCTTAAAATGAGGAATATCACCGTTCAAGAAATGAATAACAAAGTAATGTAAGACTTTAGCGAAGACTTCCGGAGAGAGGATAACGGTTTGCCTCCCGCCTATCTCATAAGATTTAGTAACTCTCTGATTTACTTCCTGGCCCTTTAGGAACTGCATAACATCCTTTATACTCTTAGGACTTCCAGTATACACATACTTCTCGCCGTTCACTGAAACATAGTTTATAACTTTCATCTCAACACATTCGTCAATCTGCCTTACCACCTTTTTAACAGTTATTGATAGGCTCATGTTAAAATCAACTTCTAACTGCACACTATCGTTGAAAGACGGGTGGGTAAATGAACTGCATACCTCAAACTCTTTACTAGGTTCTTCTCCACTACTCTCCCCCATAACCCATTTTCCTTTGATTAAAGACCTAGTAAATTGGTACTCATATGAATATGTGTAAGTTACATACCCTTTTTCATTCATCTCAAGTCTGGTTATTTCATAACGGTTCTTTACCCTCTGTAACACAATATATACTCTATCGGAGGTCATAAATAGTTTAACATTAAAGGCTTAAATTATTAGAAACCGAGAATAAAATTATGTGTGATTATGCTATTATAAAGGTTGATAGAGTTATCAAAAAATGGGCGAGCAAAATAATTTTAGTCTCTAGAGAGTTTTTTAACAAGCTTTCCACAATAACCTTCATTAAGGTTCTGGCCTACGGTGATAGGGAAAAGACTGGATTAAGTAAAAGTTATTACTATTACATCCTTGATGAGTTAAGAAAGAAGGGGTTAGTTGAGGATAACGCAATAGTGTTTAAGGCGGTAATACCACTAATTATAACTCAGGGGGGATTGTTATTTGATAACAGCATATTATATCTGGATGAAAAGAACAGAACATTAATACTCATGGACATGGGATCAAATAAGTACAGTTGTCCTAACTGTCCAGTATATGTCGAATGCGTTTACGGCCTGAAGAGAATAGTTAGTGATGTAAATATAAGTATCAAAGAATTAGATGAGGAAAACGCTAGAAACCTTAGGATACCCTCAAAACTGTGGACTAAAGTTGTCTTTACTTTATTACAGAAAAATTTAAGGAACTTCAATAGTTTAATAGTATGAAATGAGAGATTTCAATTATGGTGTATTACGTTAGCAGTAATAAGAAAGTAATTGTTGAGGATGTAAAAAAGTTAGGTGATATATTAGTTGCTAAAGGTAAAGTCGCATCGAGTAGTAGAAAAGGATTATTTCATAACGTTGAAATAGTTTATTCTTTTCAGAGAAAGTATTTGATAGGAGGAGTATGTGATTGTGAAATAAGCCAGTATTATGGGATTTGCAGACACCAAGTAGGGTTATTGTACGTAGTAATGAGAAACAGAAAGACACTTATAAGATAATCATTTCTCATCACAAATTAAAATAATATTATCTGCCAATCTTTCGCTTATAAAAATGTAGATCGTTATTCTATGTTTACCTCCTATAGAATTTATTAGCTTGGTTAAATCGTCCCTTTTACTTTTAGGAATGATCACGCCTATCTTTTTACCCTTGTTGATGTCACTATGAATTTTAATTATCCTATCTAAAAAAAGGGATAAATTGGATAAAACATTAGTGTCAATTAAAGTACACTCATTTGAAATACCAAGGCTTTTTAAGAATTCTACAATATCTGGCTCCACGTAGTTATTTACAAGAACTACCATAACCACGTTCCCCTCCCGATACTCTTTAATAAACTTCTATATAAGTTATTCCATTCTCTTCCACGAAAAAGACCTATAGAAAATTATTAGTTAGTATAAAAGACAGGTGTTTGTATTCCTTGAGTAGTTAAGATAATCTTGTTCCCCAGAAGATTAATATATATCTAGGAATCCACTTTACAATTTTAACTGAAAATATACACGTAATTAGCACGTCCCCCCCCCCCCCCCCTTCATTCATTCTTAGCTATACTTTAATGCTGTCACTAGGCTAAAACTCATGTTATTAAAATCGATTTAACAAGAACTATAGATATCTCCGGCCTTTTCAGACATATGTAGCTTAATGACAACAATATTGATGCACCATCATTAAAAGGATTCGCCCTGTCTCGTGCCTTCTGATTTTTAGAGCTTTCAACTCCTTCCAAAAGTCTTTCTATTGATTATTTGAATGATATACACTAAATACGCTCTAATCGATTTCAACCTTTGTCTTCACACCATGTTTAGAAGAATGCTCTATGCTTTACCCAGATAACCCTATACTCGTGATAAGGAGTTTCTTGTGAAATCTCATTTATTACATCTTCAATTTCCTCTTTATGTGTCTTCCTTTCACATTTTAGGTGAACTTCTGCATATCCTTTATCGAAGTTAGGAAGAATTTGTATATCAATTACTCCTTTTAACGTTGATAAGGCCTTATACACTTTTCTCACGCAGTTCTCGCAATATATACCAGATACTTTAAAACTAATTTCTTGCATAATACTATATTATTAAGAATGTTTAAAAACTTTCTTTTTTATCTTTTATAAATTAATTTTTACATTAGGAGGACTAATTAAATTTTTTAAACACTATTGTGGACTTCTAACTGTTATGCTAGCTGTTTTGTTGAGATTCCCTTCCCTTATTCTTGTGGCCAATATTGAAACTAATATGGTTGTTACCATAGATACTAAGAACGAGTATTCGAAGGCTCGCCTTGATGGAATAAAAGCAAACATTGGAATATTATTTATATAACTTACAAAGATCGGTGTTTTAAAAGTATCTTCCAACGATCCGACTACTATTGGTCCCAAAGTATTTCCCATCAACCTCATAGCAGTATTAGTACCGGTTAAAGTGCTCATTCTCTCCTTCTCAGAAGAAGATATAAGCAAAGTTATTCTGGTCACATTCATTCCGGAAATAAAAAACAACATTAAGGATAAGAAACCCATGAGTTCCATTACTGAAACCTTAACAGAAATAATATACGAAAGGAGTAGAAGAAGGAAAGATGAGACGATAGAGGAAATTAATATCACTTTCTTATAACCCACTTTTGTTACTAAACTTCCGAATAAGGGACCAGCAACCAACATTATTAATGCAATGGGAGCTATTGTTTCACCAGTTTGCAAAATGTCCATTCCGTAACCTACTGGACTGGGAAGCTCAAATATGAACACTAAGGACTGAAATGTGAGGAATAGGCCGAAACCAGTGATAAATGAAGAGATAAGTGGCACCGCAATGTTTGGGTTCTTGAAATCATGAGGGTCTATCACCGGGTTAGATGTTCTACTTATATGTGATGAGAATACGTAAAAAATCATTAGAGAAATTATAAGAGTTGTAAAAAATTGTAAAGACAACCAACCCCATGTTGGTGCTTCAGTTAGCCCTACACCTAGAATTAAGAAGAATGAGGAGAGGAGAATTATTCCTATCGTATCTATTTCTCTACTCATATTTTTGCCTTCAGAAGAAGGTAATGTTATGTAGGTTATAATGACTGATAAAATTAGTAAAGGAATTGCAGTTTCATATGCAAACTCCCATGAGAAATACTGCGAGATATAACTCCCGATAGGGATCGCTATTGCCGCACCAATAGCAAAGGTTGACGCGATAATGCCTTGAGCTATTGGTAGTTCTCTATCTGGTATTCTTTCTCTCAACATGGTATAAGCTATTGGGTTTATGCTTAAACCTATTCCTTGTATGCTCCTTGAAAGAATGAGAATAAGATAATTAGGCGAGATTGAAGTTAGAAATACGCTGAACGTGTATACGATAAGAGTAACGATTAGGACTTTCTTCCTCCCATAACTATCAGCTAATTTTCCGAGAAAAGGGGCAAGGGTCATACCGGTTAATGTTTCTGAAGATAATATCCACGAGGCCTCAGATGATGTTATCGAAAACTGATTCTCGATCTGTGGCAAAGAAGGCAAAATTACCATTTCCACGTACATTGTCATTATAGTTATAAACGCAAGGATTGGAACATATCTCAGAAAAGTCCTTTTCATTAAAGATATATCTATTTTAAAATACTAATACTTTATCCTTCTCTTACCATTTGATCATCTTCATGACTCATTAGTAATAAAGGATGGTGCATTGAAAACTTTATTAAAGTCCGTCAAAAAACTTTTAACATCGGCTAATGTATCTAATCCAAAGACTTTCAGAGAAATTTTTCTAGTGGGAAAATTAATTCATATATTCGTCGAGAAGGCGATTATGCAAACCTGTTGTTTTATGCAGGAAACGCTGATGTTGCACTTAGAAGGAGGTAAGGAAAATACTGGTAATGAAGCTTAATTGTTGACATTTTTGGTAAAAACATGGAGAAAGTGGTAATAAAAAGGTTGATAACCAGGGGAGGATAGAGGGAAAATTCAACACCTCATCCTCGTTTGAAAGGATTACAGAATTGGTTTTCCCTCGTGTTTCAAAGCTGACGGACGGCACGAGGTTAGTAATTTACCGAGTGAACGCATGACTTAAACTAAATCTTACTTCCGTTAAACAATTTTAACTCCCAACAATTCTCTTCCTCAGCATTAAAAGCCTTTTCAACACTTCAGATTTCACCTTCTTCCAGTTCTCTATGTCAGACTTTACCCTAAGGCTTATTATAACGTGCTCCTTATCACTCTGCTCACTAATATAAGGGCCTTCAACAATTTCAAAACCCCTTAATATTTCAGTAATCTGCTCCTCAACCCTTTCTAAATCGAGTTTATTAAGCGGGAACTCCACTCTAACGTTAACTATGAACTCCTTACTAAATTTTGAGGAGTAGTCAATTACACTTGACTCCAGCAAGATGTAGTTTGGTACTCTAATTTCCCTCCCGTTATCTAACAAAATCCTTGAAAAGAATAGGTCTATCTCTATCACAACCCCTTCAATCCCTTGTTCTATGAAGTCCCTAGAAAAGTACTTATACTGAGGTAACGTCACGGGAGTGTAAGTTATTTTAGTACTCATAATCCTCACGTGATCTCCTATTGATATATAACCAGTACCCATAATTAATAAACCGGCAAAGAAGTTCTGAAGAATGGGCTGTAATGCCAAACCTATAATTAAACCGGCAAAAGTACCACCGGCAATAGCTTCAGCTGAGGTTACACCGAATACCGAAAATGCCGCTATGAAAATTATTATATAACCTAAATACTTTACAATGTTAGGGACTATGATGGAAAAGCTACCTTTCCCTTCTAAAGCACTCCTAAGACCGTCAGTTATGATGAATAGGAAGTAAAGCCCTCCCGCAATAATGCTCGCAACCCTTGTTAGCGTTAGGATTTCCTCATTAGTTACGTAGAGCGGAATTATGTAGTTAATAATAAATAAAAACGATATTATAGCAAGGCCGATAAGGAATTTAAGGTAAAACCTCATAATCCTAACCCATCATTTAGATAAACTACCTAGGTAAAATGCTTACACAAAAGTGGGAGGAGGGATAAATCCCACTACGCTGTTCCAACTATAATTGTCTTTTTTACACCTATCCTTTCGGCTAAAAACGGGAAAAGTATTTGATATACGTGAAGGGTAATGAGTTAAATATAGTTGAAAAGAACGGGAAGTTCACTATCGTGGTATTAGTAAGTGAAAATAAAGTGAACGTAGATATACGCACATCCAATGTTCTACTTAGAGAAACTCTTAAACTGAGGTTAGAAAAGAATTTTGGGAAATATAAGGATATTGTTAAGGTAGTCAAGGACGAGAAGCCAAGCAAGAGTAAGAGGGTCGTATTTATGAAAAGCGTAGGCGATTATATTCTCGACTTAAGAGGTTTAGTGAGCCCCGTTCCGGAAATAGAGGTGAAGAAAAAACTGATAGAACTGAGGATTGGGGAAAGCTTGGAGGTACTAGTAGACAAACCCTGCTGCGGTAGAAATAACTTTTCCTGAAGTTGCCAAGTTATTCCGCTGTAGGTATGAAGTGTTCAATATGGGTGATTACGTTTCCTTCGTGTTTTACAAACTTTCGACGACTCCGACTAGAACAGAATATGTTGAAGCAATTGAGAACAAAGACTTAAAGAAAATTAAGGAATATTTCAGAGAGGGAGAGTTTAGAGCTTTGCTATATTTTTACTTCAGTAAAATTGAGAAAAGTATTACGTCTAATGGTATAAGAAGGGATCAACTAAAAAAGGACGTGCTCGGTTTAATTACGGCTGCCCCAATAGGAAGGGGATGGCTACTAATTGCCCTTGTTGATAAAGATGGATTGATTGCCTTAAGGCTTGATACAGACGAAGGAGTATACTTTGATGAAGAAGCTTTAGCCAGGCTCCCGAAAGAAGGTATGGTAAATATATTTTATTTATCTCATAATAATTAGAAATTAGATTTATAAATAAGAAAATTTTAAAAAACTCACGCTAAAAGTTTTTTATGTTAAAGAAAGACGAATGCGGTTGTGTCGTAGAAAGGAAGTTTGCGTCAGACTACTTAGTTAAAAGATTATATAATTCTAGTAAGGGAAAAGAGA
>JAPYVG010000026.1 GCA_028277025.1 Sulfolobaceae archaeon | reverse complement strand
CACATAAAGTTCTACTTGATAAATTAAACGCTAATTATAATTGTAATGTTTACGAGATTGAGGGACATCCTATAGTTAAATGTTTAGCAAAAGGTGATTTAAGATAAAACTCAAGGAACTAAGTAATAATATAATTGACTGTGGGTGCCGTTAAGGCGATTCAGAGCTCTATTGCAATTTCTATTTGTTTCCATAGAGCGAAAGTGACTTAATTGATCCTACATCAGTAACACTAAAAAGGGGACGAGCGCTAGGTCATACCATGAGATACTCATTCAATCACGTGGTGACCTCGCTCGTCCCCGAGTTACTTGGGAAGGACGCGCTATTAAATGAAACGATGGCTGAGATCGAGAGGAGGGTAATGGAGGAGGCGGAGAGGACCTCCCCCAGGTTCGCCAGAAGGAAGGAGGTGAGGAGGAGGGGTTACGCCAGGTTCAGGTTCCTGAGAGGGTTCAGGGTCTTCCTCCAGGGAAGGAGGGTAGCGTACGGGCTGGAGTGGGTTACGGTGAGCTTACCCGTGATGTACAAGGGAGAGGGTGAGGACGAGGGTGGAGGAGGAGTTGCTCAGGGAGGAGGGGCTGGTGCTCAGGTCCCTCCTGCCCGAGTTGGGAGGGAAGTTGAACGCCAAGCTCTAAACTCAGGAGCTGGAGGTGAGGGAGGACTTCAAGTACGTGGTCGTGGACGGGAAGTGAGTGAAGTTAAGGGGAAGGAAGGGGGGTCTTAATCGCGTTGGGACTCACTGACCACGGTGTGAGGGTCGTGCTTGACGTGGTCCTGATCAGGGAGGAGGACGTCGTGAGTTATCGGGACCACCTGGTGAGGCTGTGGAGGAGGTACAACCTCACCCTGGTCGTAGCTGACGGGGTAAAGGCCCTAGACACGGCAATCTTCCGCTCCGGGATCAAGGTCGCGAGGCAGACCTGCATGGTTCACCTCAAAAGAAGCAGGAGGGTGAGGGTCTTGCTGAACCTCATCCTCTCCCTAGCCGTCCCCACCCGTGGCTCCCCCTCTCCTACCTCCTCGTCCCCAAGGAGTTCTGGCCCCTCCTCAGGTCAAACAACCCGACCAACCCTTCAACTCCCTCCTGGAGAGTTCGGAAAGTGCCACTCACCCTGGAGGATACTCCAGATAGCCCCGACCATAGCCCTCAACTACAACCTCTCATCCTATTATCTCATCGTTGTAATAATATTACAAGAACCCTTATTTCTTCATAATATGATCAAATATATTCAGTAATTCCTTCATTGAATAAGTCTAAACCGAGAGATATATTACAATTTGTAAAGTCTTAATTATTTCTTCAGTTTGAGCTAAAGAAGGGCTTCCCATGTACTCGAGTCCAAATCAAGAGGAGCAATATGGAAATGGATCCAGAAGTATTCTTTCGTATCGGACTCCTTTGACGTTGACAAGCACAATGTCAATTCCATATTTATTGATGAAACTGAAATAAACGTTAGAGCGAAACTTGGCTATGGGTAGTGTATGAACCTCAACTTAAAGCTTTTCTGTCATTCCAAATAAGCAGGCACCAGAACTCCCTTGATGCTTACTATTTCATAAGGAAACTTGTAAAGAAGTATGGTAGGAAGACTATCTACATAGACGGAGCTCTTTGGTACGTTGATGCTTGCAGGGGTAGATCATGTTGTATATGAACAAAGCCTGAAGAACCTCATTGAAAAGATAAATGATTATATAAAGGACAGGGCAGAAGCTTCTGACGACCTTTTCCCGTGCAGAAAGCCAAAATTTGAGCACGTAAAGAACTGGCTCAAAGCTTTCAGGTTCTTCTACAATTATGTGCTTTTTAGGAAATTGGTTCAGTGCCATTATCAAATGATCAGCTGTCTGAATGGATTAAGCCAATTTTGTTAATTGTAAGCATGATGTGATCAGAATGAGCTTAAGTTAACGGAACCTGACAGTGTCAGTACTCCCGCAAGTATAATGTTTCACTCTTCTTGAGGAAATTTATTAGGGGCCTCATCTGATTTAACGTTTTAGTGAATGAACCAGATAAGGCTCAACAGGGAATTGGCGAGCTGTATAAACCTGCTCTAAAGCTCTGAAAAATAACCTTGGGATAAACTTTGCAAAAATTCAAAGCACAAGGATATGATAAAGCCTTTGATTTATATCTCGATAAATAATGCGTCTGCAGAATCTTTGAAATACATGAAAGGCTTCCCTTCACCAGATACACTGCTACGAAGAATTGAAATCTTGAATTTAAGCCATGTAGTTGATGCTTTAAATTCAGCTAACAAGGTGGTATTAAGCGGTCACGCCATAGATGGGATGAAGATGACGACAGACTTCACTGAAGAGCCATATTATGGAAAGTTAGACATGTAAGTGACGAGGAGCAAATATAAGAGCGGAACTTACACATTTCATACTTTTGTTACTATAAGCGTTGTAGAAGATAAAAAGGAAAGGCTAACTTTGTACTCCTTGCCAATGCTTGATATTAAAGAAGATATAGTAAAGAAGTTGCTAAAAAACTCGTCAAGGCCTCCAGTGATATTGATGGACAGAGGTTTTTTCAAAACAGAAATGATAAAATTGCTTCAAAGCATGGGAATAAACTTCATAATGCCGGCAGTTAGGAACGAAGGGTAAAGAGGATGCTGAATGAATAATATCATCTGTAACAGAATATGAAATGGGACCAAAGGTTTATTTAGTAATAGCAAAAAAGAAGGGGTCGAGGGAAGAAGATAAGCCTGATGATAAGTTGATAGCTTTTGTAACAAACGTAAAGTTTGATGATCCTGAAAGGATTGTCGATATAATACCAGAAGAGTACAGATAGGAATTGAAACGTCTTACAGGGTTGAAGATGGGTTTTAAACGAAGACGACGAGCAGGAACTTTACGCTAAGGGTGATGTACTTCATGCTATCCATAATTCTCTACAACTTATGGGTACTAACTAGGGTTGAAGTTCAAGGAACAGCCATAACGGTGTACTTTTTCAAGCATATTGTTAAAACGGAAATAATAGCAAGCGGACTGGAGCCTCCTGAATAAGAAATTAAATAAGCTAATATGAGGTCCTTAGTTTAAACTAGTAATATGTGAGCAGGATTAAGGATATTAGGAAATCAGTTAACATAACACACATGTACGTTGGATTGGGTCTTCATAAGGCGACTATAAATGCAACTGTAATGGATGAGAATGGCACTGTGCTACACGAAGTAAAAATAAAGTCTGCTAATAGCCTAAGGAACTTTTCAGACTCAATATCATTTGGATCGGATATAGCAATAGCTCTTCAATATGGTACTGGGCATATAGGATATTGTCTGAAAGACACAACGTTACCTTATCAAACCCACTAAAGACTAAGGCTATAGCTGAATCAAAGGTAAAGACAGATAAGGTAGATTCTCTTACTCTTGCAAACCTGCTAAGGGGAAGATATATATCATAGAGCATACCTCCTAGGGAACTGATGCAACTGAGGGAGATAATACAGTGCAAGCCTTGTCAGAGTTAGGTCAATAATAAAGAACAGAATACACGCTCATTTGTAGATGTACAACATAAAGATCAATGCATCTCCTTTCACAAAGGAATTCATTAAAACGTTAAGGGAACTAAACGATTATAAGATAAACAGCTACCTAAACGTCCATGAAGTGTTAAACAAGGAAATAGATGACATATCTAATAGAATAAAGGAGATTGCAAATGACAATGAAGATGCAAAGCTTTTGAGGAGCATTCCAGAAATATCGTTTTACTCTGCTCTGTTCATTCCTAGCGAAATAGGAGACATAAACAGGTTTCCAGACTCAGGACATTTGGTTTAATATGCAATAGCTCCATCAACTCGCTCATCAGGAAATAAAGTGTACCATGGACCGATAACAAAGCAGGAAGCAGTTACTTAAGGTGGATACTAACTCAAGTTACGTGGGCAAACATAAGGAAAGAGCCTAACGGAACAGTCGGCAACTTTTACGCTAAGCTAAAGAAGAAAAAGGGAAGCGCTAAAGCAATAGCTGCTGCGTCTGCAAAGATGCTTAGGATAATTTACTGGGTGCTTAAAGAGCACAGGCCATATCAAAGTTAATGGGTCATGACCGCAAGGTTGGGGTTGAGGATGCTTGATGAACTAATTGCAGGCTGACCCGTTAATAAGGTATGATGCTTTGACACTGGGGATTGCCCCGAATGTGTAAGTGATATATCCCTCATGAAATGACAGAGATACGCTAGCTCGCTCTATAAGCCATGACTAAAAATGCTAAATGACATCGTTCTAAACAGCATCATAGCTACTATTGAAACGCTATCATGCAGAAAAAGCATCGCCGATAAATTAATAAGCAGCTCATATGGGAATAAACTAAGGGCTAAAATTTGACCCAAAACAAAGCTATACGGCATTAAACCAAAGTTAATCAAAAATAAAAAATCATCAATTACATTGTTAACTATAATTGAAATGCTGTACTTGCGGGAGTTCTGTTAACATAATAAATTATATAATATGGTAGATGTAGTACATTATAATGAAGTCTAAGAAGGTAGCGTTAATCAGCGGAATCACCGGGCAAGACGGAGCGTATTTAGCAAAACTTCTTTTAGATAAAAATTACGAAGTTTACGGTATTTTCAGAAGAGTCAGCTCACCAAATTTTTGGAGACTACAAGCTTTAGGTATTGAAAGTAAAGTGAACTTGATACCAGCAGACATTACAGACTTCTCATCGATTTTAGAGGCTATTAAGTTCACATCACCAGATGAAGTATACCATTTAGCAGCACAGAGTTTCGTGGGTGCCAGCTTTGAATCACCCATTGCCACAGCCCAGATTACTGGGGTTTCGACTCTTAACTTATTGGAAGCAATAAGGCAAGTAGACCCTACAATTAAATTCTATTTCGCCGCTACAAGCGAACTTTATGGCAATGCAAAATATGACGGAAAAATTAATGAGGAAACGCCGTTTAACCCCGCAAGCCCATACGCTGTAGCTAAGCTGTACAGTTATTGGATAACGAAAGTTTACAGAGAAAGTTACAAGATCTTTGCAGTAAACGGAATTCTCTTTAATCATGAGTCAGAACTTAGGGGATTAGAATTTGTGACTAGGAAAATAAGTAACGGAGTGGCCAGGATATATTTAGGACTATCTAACGAACTAAGGCTCGGAAATTTAGAGGCTAGAAGAGACTGGGGTTACGCACCGGAATACGTAGAAGCCATGTGGATGATGTTACAACAAGATAAGCCAGAGGATTTCGTAATAGCCACTGGTGAAAGCCATTCTGTAAGGGAGTTTGTAGAAGAGGCTTTTAGTTACGTAGGGTTGGACTGGACTAAGTACGTGAAAATAGACAAGAGGTTCTTCAGACCTTTGGATGTAAATGAGTTAATCGGGGATTACTCAAAGGCCAAGCAAAAACTTGGCTGGGAGCATAAGACCACGTTTAGAGAGCTTGTGAGAAAGATGGTAGACGCTGATATTGAGAGGTGGAGAAAATGGTTGAAAGGGGAGAGAATTCCGTTTGATGCTCCTTACTATGACGAGAACTCGTTAAATATAATAACAAGAGGGTTGAGAGTTTGATTCCGGTTTATAAACCCGAAATTGGTAAGGAAGAAGAGGAAGAAGTTCTGAAAGTGATAAGGTCTGGTTGGATAAGTTCTGCTAGCCCAGCAGTTAGGGAGTTTGAGGAGAAGTTTTCAGCTTACATAGGTAGAAAATATGGGGTAGCTACTAGTAACGGGACAACAGCGTTACATTTAGCGGTAACAGCTTTAGGGATTAAAGAAGGAGATGAAGTGATTGTTCCGGACTTGACTTTTATTTCTCCAGTTAATGTAGTCCTTTACAATAGAGCGATACCAGTGATTGTTGACGTCGAAGAGGAGAATTGGGGGTTAGACCCAGAAAAGGTTAGAAAAGCCATAACTAATAAGACCAAGGCGATTATCGTAGTTCACCTTTACGGTAATCCGGCCAAGGTTTCTGAACTAAAAGAGATAGCTGAGGAAAAAGGAATTTACCTAATTGAGGACTGTGCGGAAGCTCACGGTGCCGAGTATGAAGGTAAAAAAGTTGGGAATTTCGGAGATATAGCTTGCTTCTCTTTTTATGCTAATAAGGTGATAACTACTGGAGAGGGGGGAATGTGCCTTACTGATGATGAGGGACTTTATGAAAAAATGCAGATCTTAAGAGATCACGGTATGACTAAGGAAAAGAGGTATTGGCACGAGGTAGTAGGATATAATTATAGAATGACCGGTTTACAAGCTGCATTAGGGTTAGCACAGTTAAAGAAGATAGACAAGTTTATTGAAAGAAAGAGGGAAATAGCTAGGCTTTATCAAGAGTTACTTGAGGGCGTAGTTACTGTACAGAGGGATCCGCCTAATGGTAAATCAATATTCTGGCTTTTCTCCATACTTACTGAAAAGAGGGATGAGCTGGCTGAGTATTTAGTTAAAAACGGAGTAGAGACAAGGAAATTCTTTTACCCAGTTCATGAGATGCCTCCATACAGAGACTTCGCCAAAGATGATTATGTAGCATCAGAGAAATTATCGAAACTAGGATTAAGTTTGCCGAGTTATCTTTCATTAAGTAAAAGTGAAACAAGTTTTATAAGCGAAAAGATAATTGGGTTTTTTAAAGGATTAAAACATGAGCAATGGGACCAGCATTAAAAATATAAGAACTAGAGCTATCTATCTTACTCCTTCTTCAACTCCAAATAGAGGTGGAATGAGGTATATTCTCAATATAATTAATCAATGTAATTTTGATGAAAGAAAAATTATTTACATTGATAGTACTTCAGCATTCTCATGGATTAAAAATGTCTTAAAATATTTAAGAGAAAATGTTAGCCAAAATGAGCTTAATATAGTTTTCATAAGAGGAGCTCCTGTATTAGATTCTATAGGCCCTATTTTATTTAAATTATTCTTTAATAGAAATATAAAACTGATAGCACCTTTATTTCATTTAAATCCTCTTAGCCCGAGTAAAAATAGATATGATAAATCTACTATTATTTTCTCCTTTATGCAGAGAATTGGTGCGTTTTTAGAAATATTCTTTGCAGACATTTTTTTAACTGAAAATACGTATATATCTAAATATATACGTAAATTTAGAAAAAACGCAAAAGTAGTAGTCAAGCAGGTAGGAATCGCAAAAAACTATATTCCTAATATCGAGCAAATACTTACTGCTGACAAAGACATAGATTTCCTTTATGTAGGAGGGTTAGATAAGTCAAAAGGTGTTGAAGATATTCTTAGAGCATTTAAACCTATTAGTAAAGATCATTCGTTAATAATAGCCGGATATGGAAGTAAAGATTGGCTAGAAAGATTAATTAATAGAAAGTATAACTTGGAGAATGTTAGTATTTACACTAATATTTCTGAGGAGGAGAAATTTAAATTATATCTAAGGTCAAAAGTTTACGTATTTCCTTCAGTAGCCGATGGAATACCTATAACTTTTTATGAAGCATGGGCTTATGGAAACTTAATAGTTACTTATATGTTACCTACTTATATCGATATAAAAGACAGGATTTTTTGTGTACCTCAGCTAAACATAGAAAAACTAAGGGAAAAAATGGTATATGTATTGTCAAATTATGATAAGTATAAAGAACTTATAGTAAGCAATTATTGGTATGCGGTAAAAAACTCTAACAGCCCCGAAAATGTCCAAGAGATATGTGATAAAATTTATCGTTATTTAAATATTAGTTAAAATTTTATAGTTAATAAACTCAATGATACTAAATAATTATTTGATCAAATAATTTAAGAAAATAATTCCTTTATTTTTTGGATATACGCCCTATTAAACTCTTGTGAAGTCTCGATTATCTCATCTTTTTCTAGATCGTAAATTAAATAATTACCGTTATAGGATAATCTAATTCTATGCGTATAATATTTTTTTATATCTGCACTAGTTAAGTTAAAATATGATTTTATGGCTCTCAAAGTATGTTGAGGACCGTAAGACTCCGAGATTGCTAGATTATTATTAATATCAAGATTCTCACTATAGATAATTGATTTAATTAAGGAATATATTACTACTAATGAATTCATATTGCTCTTTAATTTTAACTCTCTATTTGTATCCTTAGGATATCTTATATATAATGGAACCTTTAACAGTTCATCACTTAAATAGAAACCATGATTAACTCTACCTTTCTCTCCAATATGATTTCCGTGATCAGATGTTACAATGATTAATGAATTGTTGATATTTATTTTTTTCCATAAAATAGATATGATATTTAATACACAATTAATTGCGTTCACAGCATGTACCTTATAATGTTGTCTATAATGTTCTATCATATAGTTTTCTGCAGAACCTAAAAAAATAGATCTTAAAAAATTATAAATATATTTCTCATGCGGATCTTTTCCTATTATCTCATTGGAATACGGTTCATGAGCCTCCATTATATTTATAAATAAAAAAAATCTATCAGTAAATTTAATCTTATATAATTTTTTTAATATTAAATTACAACCTTTATGTAAAATTTTTGATTTATAATAGAAATATTCCCTAAGACTATTATTAAATAGCTTATATAGAATCAGAGATTTTAACTTACTAAATTCTCTATCCTTAAGTAATGAAATAAGCAATTTAGCCTTATGACTTGAATCGTACTTATGTAGACTTGCCAGTATCTCATTATCGATAACACTAAGTGGTGGAAAAGCTACTAAATAGTTTAAGTCAAAGTTAAAGCCAAATGAAGGGGATATAAACGAATTAGCGGATATTCCTATTGTTTCATAATTTTCATCTCTTGCCAGCGAAATAAGATTATCAAATTTACTCATGGCCAATTTACTTAATTTACTAAAATCCTCTACTATATTTGTTATTCCATAGTATTCATGAACTCCATGAAAATATGGATAAAGTCCCGTAAACATACTTATATGAGCCGGTAGGGTCCATGGAGATGTTGTGAGCGCATAATCCTTTTTTTCAAATCCTATTCTTAGTAACTTATCGAGTCCTGAGGAGTGATCTTTTCTTAAAGTATCAACAACTATTAATACTACATTTGGTTTCGTTTTCTAACACCATATTAGTTTACTGCTGTCTTAAATTTTTAAATTATTGTGGCATATGAATATATCTTTGATGAGAATATCATTCGTGTTACCAGGTACATCTACGTCCGGTGGAGCAAGATATGTATTCGAAGTCGCAAATGGATTAAAAGATAAAGGATATGACGTAAATATCTTGTCATTAACGGGAGATCATAGTTGGTTTAATGGCCTAAAAGTCAAGGTAATTTACAAACAATTAAAGCTGAACAAAATAAATTTAGTTTTATATTATATATATAAATTATATAAATATATATACTATAGAAATAGTAAGGGAAGACCGTATGACGCTCTTATTGCATTTAGCTCTCTTTCAGACATCAAGTATGACATAATAACAGAGTTAGCTGATTTTATTCAAAATTTTGATTCAGATATTGTAATAGCAACATACTACTTAACAGCATTCTCCGTTTGGTTTTCACAAAGTAAAAGGCCTTTTTATTTAATGCAAGACTTCCCAGAGTTAGTTGAGAATAATGAAGGGAAAATAGGACTAAACATGTTTAAGCTCTCTCTAAAACTTCCTTTCTCCTTCGTTACAGTTTCCTCTTACACTAGACAGTTAATACTTGATAACAACCCTACCGCTAGAGTTACCATCGCTAACCCTGGTGTTAACTTAGAAGTTTTCAGACCGAAAAGAGAGCTGCAAAATGATGACAAGAGGAGAGTTATGCTAATACTAAGGGGTCCGAGATATAAAGGCGACAACATTGGCTTAGAAGTTTTAAAAATAGTTAATAAAAAGATACCTATTCATGCAATAATAGTTGGTAATAAAAATTTAGTAAAGACATATTCTAAAACTATTGGCATAGATTTTTCTTATACCGTTTTCTCAAATGTCGATGACGAAAAGCTGTCTAGGCTTTATTCATCAGCTGATGCATTCATTTTCACATCTTACGCTGAGGGTTTTGGTTTGCCGCCCTTAGAGGCTATGGCTTGTGGAACACCAGTAGTTATGAGTGATAACAAAGGTTCTAGGGATTATGCTGTAAATGGCTACAACGCATTGGTAAGTCAACCCGGTGATGTTAAGTCTTTATCTGACAATTTAATTAAGGTTCTGCAGGATGATAAGTTAAGAGAAAAGTTAATAGAGAATGGATTAGAGACCGCAAAAAGATTTACATGGAGTTCTACAGTAAATAACTTTGAAAAAGCACTAAGAGAAGAAATGCCGTGAGTTTTTAAAGAAATTAATTGAAGAGTTTTTGGTTATCTTTTTCTAAATCTCCTAATAAGCCATACTTAATAGCCCTAAAAATCCATTTAGCGCTCTTTCTATACCCAAGAACTTCGCACATGATGAATACGTCTACTATAATCATTTTCCAAAAACTAGAATGTATCTTTCCCCTAAACCCTAAGTATATATCATTACGTAACATGAGATAATATCTTAGGAAATTGGAGTAAAACCGATATTGTTTGTACTTTTCACGATCTTTATCATTCCTATGTAACATGAGCATTAGAGCTACCAGTAATTTCCCGCATAGCCTCGAATAATATTTTAACCTTTCGCCGGGCTTATGTAAGATCATTCTCTCCCTATAAACTAGAGGTAAATATCCAAATTTTTCAGCCCTATACGTGTACTCAAAATCTAACCTATCAAGAAATAAACTCTCCAAGAAAGGTTGTCTTAACGCATAATCTACGTTCAATATCATACCGCTATTGACTACCCCCCTAGCTGTGTAAAAGTTAGAGTTTGGAATTTCCTTGTCTATTAGAGCGTTGTCTATATTTACACTCAATATTATTGGCAGTGGACCTCCCTTTTCTTTTAGCTCTTTAGCTTCTTTTACAACTTTGCTGGGAGCAAAATTATCAAGAATGGTCGTGTCTTGATCCAAAAACATAATATAATCTTCTCCCAATTCTTTAGCAACTTCCGTCGCTTTATTATAAGCCTTTCCGAGACCATAATTCTTATCAAAAGGAATAAAGTAGTCTGACAAAAATTGCACTTTATTTAGTGGTTTTCTAGTCGAATGATTATCTACGACAAGAATCTTTACTCTCTCCTCTTTTTCTCTTATTTTCTTTATAATGCCAACAACAAAGTCTTCTTCAGGATTATAAGTTACGATTGTAATTAACATCACAGATAAAAGTTTAAAGGAAGTTTTAAATATTTCCACTGGAAGTACCGTGATTAAAATTAGCGTAATTGTTACAGCATATCAGTATAGATCTTATATATGGGACGCATTAAATAGTGTCATTAATCAGGACCTAGAGAGAGATAAATACGAGGTAATTTTAGTATCTAATTTTAAGAATGCTGAACTGGAAGAATATTGCAAGCGCGAGCGTATAAAACTCATTTTATCTAAGAATAGATGGATAGGCCCTAAAGTAAAAGAAGCTCTCGAACAAAGTTCGGGTGATTTAATAGCCCTTTTAGAGGACGATGACTTATTTATGCCTAATAAACTTAGTAAAGTATTAAGTGTTTTCGAAAACGATAGAAAATTGGGCTTCTATCGCCATAAGATGATGATAATTAATGAAGAAGGAAAACCTTCAAAATTAGGAATCAATAATTTAAACAAAATTTATTTAGATAAAGAAAAAGTTAAACTAAGCGAAGCTTATCTGATCATGTTCAGAAATAGAGGAGGCTACGCTGCAGTCTCGTCGATGATTATGAGAAAAAACATACTATTACATAGAATAGAATATCTAAATAAAATAAGAATAGCACCAGACATATTCTATATCGTATCTTCATTATTATCTAAGTATAATATATATTTAGATAGTGAGATTTTAGGTAAGTACAGATTTCAAAAAGTTTCTGCGAGTTTTAAATTGACAAACTTTAATGAGTTTGCAACTTATTATGCTGAGAAATATAAATACCAATGTTTAGATATGTTAGCTATTTATAATTTAACTAAAGGCACTGATCTTGAACGAATTCTTTACTACGATTATATATTTTTAAAGGTTTTGCATAAGCTTTTCTCCTCGAATAACGAGTGTAACCTATCTATTCGAGATGTATTTAGACTACTTCATAATCCCTATGGCGAGAAAAGCTTAATGAATTTTGTTCTTGGAGTAGCTTCGTTTTTACCCCTCAGCGTTAAAAGAATTATACAGAGACGTATATTCAACGATAGAATGTTATTGTACAAAAAATTATTTGAATGAAATATAAGTAGTAGTTTATCGACATCGAGATTTACTTTTAATAGATTAGTTAGATCTATAATTAATTCTATTCCTACATTTAGGATCGAAAAGGAGTGAAGCATAGAAGAATTTATTTAACACAAATTCTCTTTTCTGAGTTTTTCTAGAGCTATATTGCATAAAATTTATTTAGAGGATTTAGTGAAGAGGTCTTGATGATAGAACTGAAGAAAGTTAGCGTTATTAAACTTTTGTATTATTTGATACCTTTATTCTTAGATGCTGCGTTATTATCTACTTATCTTCAGGGTGGGATAATTTATTGGCTGGATTCAAACTTTCCCTTTAATCCGATAATATGGCTCAATAAAATATTTCTAGATTATTGGAATGATCCTTTCTTCCCTGGAGCTCCTAATGCATATTCCCAAGATTCTTTATTCATAGGTTTATTCATTTATTTGTTTTATGATATTTTTCATTTATCATTATATATTTCTGAATTTTTATATCTTTTAATATTTTTATATCTATCACAAATAGGTTTTATAAAACTATTAGGCATAATTGAAAAAATATTTGATAAAAAAATAGACAAATATACGTATGTTGGGGCTCTTGCAGGAGGGTTTTTATATACATGGGGTTTTTATGCATATTCCCCTCCAATTTTAGGTGTAAACTATCCCTTCTTCGTCTTTTATTCACTTTTTCCTTTATTTTTATATTTTAGTATAAAATACGTTTTTTTAGATAAAGATTACATTACATTCTCCTTATTTTCAATTTATTTAATATTATTTAGTGGCACTCAATTTACAACATTTACATTTCTATTATGGGCTATTGTTATATATGTGTTGATAATGTTCTCTATGTGGAAATTAAGCAAAAAGGGTACTTTAGGTAAACTTATGAGTAGAAACGCTATAATATTTCTATTTAGTATAGTCGCTGGTCTCGAACAATTGTATCAAACTATAAATGCATCAATAGGTGCGTACAACGTTGGCACTCATCAGAAATTTTTAGGTAAGCCTATAGTTATCTCGGAGACCTTGTCTACTTATGAGAGTTATCATATACAAACAGTATTTTCTTTATTTTCAAATTATGATTTCGTAGGTCTTTTAGTATTTGTATCATTAGTAGCATTTGTTTTTGGAATTGAGAAGGATAAAATTAGTAAGTTCCTCTTGTCTATATTATTTCCGTTTATACTTGTTGGAGGATTGTTAACTGGAATAATAGACGTTATTCCATTGTACTCATTATCTTCAACGCCTATCGGATTTGCAGTCATCGGACTCATGTATAGCATACAATTTATTTTCTCAGGTTTCGTTTTATCATTTACAAGTAGCCTTACATTTTCATACGTCATTCCATGGGCAATCTCGTTCATAAATTCTAATTATAAAAAAATATTAGCTATAATAGTTATATTAATTATATTATCGTCTTATATTTACTCTTTTAGGATCGGAGAATATCATGCAGGTTTTAGGGCTTTCAATCTACCAGTAAGCGCTACAAACATTTTTTATCCTCCATCTGAGTTAGTTAATACTGGCAATTATCTCAGTTCTCATGCTGCTTATTACAATATATTAGAATTCCCTCAACAATACGCTTCTGGCATGTATGATGATAACGGAACTAAGGCAGTATGGTATACAATATACCCGCTTTCAGATTACATATACGGGACCGTAATAAAGTCTCCTGCAGTAAACGTTGTATATCCTTTATATGAATATTTCCCTAGTTGTGATTTCAAAAATATAACAAATTACTTCGTTCTATTAGGTGCTAAATATATCGTTCTTAACAAGCAAGAATACCCTGGTCCTGGTGTGCCCTTGGGTCACGCAGGAGGCTATCCTTGGAATTATACGAAGTTCATTGATGCGTTATCAAGAGCTCCAAATATAACGTTATTAATGGAAAATAAGTATTACAATGTTTACGTAATAAACTTGAATGTAAGTCTATTATATCCATCGGAAGGACTTGTAGAGAACCTAAGTTGTAATCAATTGTTCTTTCTTTACTCAAATAATACGCTGAAAGCTCAAACACAGAGCGTGATTTATGGATTAGATGCTGTAAATATAACCAATATATCGGACGTTCATATAAAAATTGTTAATAATTACTGGAATGAAGTATATGAAATCCAAGTTAATGCTTCAAAACCGTTTTATTTAGTTTTCGATGAGGGCTACTCGCAATTATGGGAAGTAATAATACACGGTGAGATAAATACCCATCATTATATAGCCAATGGTTACGCGAATGCGTGGCTAATGCCTGCTGGGAAATACGAAGCGGTTTTAGAACTGGGTATAGTGAGTACAGTACATTTACTTTACATAATAACATTCTCTGGCTTAATAATATTGGCATTAATTTATGTAATATATAAGTTCAAAAATTTCAAAAAGTGAGTTCAAAATGGTAAAAATAGGAGTTCTTGTAGATTATGATGCACAGTCAGGGGGATACATTGAGAAACAGATCATTAGTAGACTCATGCAGTTATATGGCGATAGTATCAGAATTGTATATAAGACGAATGATTAGAATCAAATTAATGTAACATTAAAGGATTTAAAAAGCGAGAATATTAAACTAATTTTTGATTTAGATTATTGGCTTATTAATTATTATCAAGTTAAATCTCTTAAGCACAACCTTAAAGCTATTACTAAACTTCCTTGGGATTTAGTAGTTGAGAGATATTACAGAGACTTAATGTCATTATTATAATGTTAAGATTCTCTGAAAGCGTACAGTTTACCTAATATTAACCCTCTTCTAAATTGATTATCCCATAATGCTGGTTTAGTTACTTTCACTTTAAATCTGGCATTCTCCAATTTTCTTTTCAGTAAAGAGTATTCATAATGGATATCTATTGAAATAACTTATTAGAACCTCTTTAAATAAGCATAGTTAGTCGTTATAAAGAAATAAAAGACAAAGCGTATTATAGTCTTTGTGCTAAGATCCACAGTAATTGTTACAGCGTACAAGAGAAAGGCGTTTATAAAAGATGCTATTAAGTCCATCATGGAAAATTCATTAGGACCAACAGAAATTATAGTAGTGAAGAATTTCAAGGACAATGAGATCGACTCTTTTTTAGGGGCGTATCATATAAAGAATATTTACACGGACGATGAAACGTTAGGCGGAAAGATCTCATTGGGTATATCTCAGAGTTCTGGCGATATATTATTCTTCTTAGAAGATGATGATTTATTTAGTAAGAATAAAATTAGGGAAGTCGTCCACAAATTCAATGAATATGATATAGGATTTTATCATAATGATCAAGAGATATTTTTTGACAAAGCAATAGGTTCCTATTCTTCTATAGATAACCGAGGATTTGTATATTACAGTGATATTGACTCACAAAAATTGAAGAAGCTTTTGTTTAAGTTTAAAGCTGGATTTAATGTAAGTTCCATTGTAATTAGTAGAGATCTAGCGATGAGGTGCATTGACCTATTGAGAAACGTTAAGATAACTGTTGATACATTTCTATTATTCTGTGCCATAGAAAATAGGCTACCTATCATGATAGATTTTAGAAGGTTAACTCATTATAGACTTCTTACGAACAAAAGCGGTAATAAGGACGTAAATCTATCATTATTCAGGATGCAATATGAGGACGCATTATATTTTAAACGGATATTTAATAGTAAAGTTTTGAAAGATTTTATTGAAATCTCAGTTATTCAGCGTGAGCTAATATATAAGATGCTTTCTAAAGAAATTAGTAGGAGAGAAGCCTTAATTGACGTAATAAAGAACTTAAAATATTCTTTAAAATACCCAACTAAATGGAATTTTTTCCTTCAAGGACTCTCTTTGATGGCAGCGTTCTCGGCGGAGAAAGGTAGAAGTTTCTATCTTAAAAAAGTGCGTAGTAATTCAATGCTTTCCGTGTAGTTATACTTTTAGCTTATCTAAAATGGATAACAATAGTTTGGTTTGATTATGTATAGAAAATTCTTCAGCTCTCTTTCGGCTTTGTATGTTAACGTCCTCCGAGTAACCTTCACTGTAAATTTTCATTGTTAAACGATAAAATTCTTCTTCATCTGATGCTAACCATCCACTTCTTCCATCTATTATAGTCTCAGACGGTCCACCAGAATATCTAAAAGCGATAACTGGCGTCCCAGAGGCCATAGATTCCACTGGAATGTAGCCAAAATATTCAAAGTCTACTGGATACAGTGTAACTAACGCGGAAGAATAGAGATCTCTCAATTCTTCATCACTAACTTTCTCTAGATAGTCAGCATTAGGTATTTTATATCCTATAACCTTCATCTTTATTTTTTCAGCAAGTTTACTTAACAGCTCAATGTGAGAGGGATATCCTCTTTTTAGAATCGCTAACACGAACTTTTCTTTACTCTTGGAAGGCTTAAAGAAATCTGTGTCTAGGGGTGGATAAACTACTGAGCTAGGAGGTCTATTATAAAATAAAGAAACATAAACTGCTGAAGTTTTACTGTTTGCTAGTACGATCTTATATTTCCTAACGAAATTGGAAAATTTTATTGTATTATGTAGGAGGAAAGGAGACCCTAAAACTGAAATTAACTTATTCTTTCTATAAAATGGTTCCCAGAAGAATACGCTAATCAAAACACCTTGACTCCAATAGACTAAATCGTTTTTAAATTCTGAAAGGGGGACTAGATCATCTGTAGCAACAATAAATTTTCCATCCTCTAACATATACTTTCTAAATGGTCTTAGAGGAGAGGAAGAGCCTAGAAAAATTCTAAAACTAGAAAATATTCCCAAACTTTTACCTAGATTGACTACTTCTATGTTTCCTAACTTGCTAATGTCTAGCGAAACTGATAACGAAACGATTACAGGCTCGTAGTTACTTAACCTTTTTATTCCCTTGGCAAAATTTATTATTGCTCTGCTTGCTCCATCTCTTTCTTTAAGGTGGCTGGTAAGTAAAAAGATCTTCACAGAGATTTACTTCTTCTTTGCGTATATAAACCCTAAGTTCTTTAGGGTGTGCTCAACATTTACTTTATAACCGTTTTTATTCAAGCTACTTATTATATCCTGATAATCATTATCCCATTCTATGAGCAGTTCACTAATTTCCTTAATGTAAGGGGCAATTATTCTCTCACACCCATCGCAATCTATTTTAGCTACATCAAAGGGTCCATAAAGAGAAACCAATTTCGGCCAACTTATAATATTATTACTATCTTCCACTCCAACACCTTTATCAACTATGGTAACGTTATTAATTCCGTTAATTTTTAGGTTATCTCTCATTAGTTCAACTTTTCTTTTATCTATCTCTACTGCTACTATTTCCTTTGCACCTGTGATAGAAAAGTAAATTGGGGAATCACCAATACCGGCTCCTATATCTAAGACTCTTCTACCTTTAACGTTAATCCTCCAATAATCCGAGAAAGAATCTCCTGGGTAACTCAATTTCCAACCCTTCAGATAAATTTCCCTTCCTTTAAATTGAAATTTCACACTATCTTCATTGAGCTCAGTGATCCTTAGTCCGGCTAACAAAACTACTTCATTAGGTTTTAAATATAAGACTTGTCCATTTCTTAATTTACATTTTATTTTCTCTCTATGAAAATAAATGTCGAGCATTACTGAATACCAGTTTGCGAAAGTTATACTATACTGTCTTATTAATTCAAGTAGTCGTTTAGGCGGGATATACTCCATATTTTCTAATATAAGTTTTTAATTATTAAACTTCTGGTAAAAGACATAATATAGGAGTTTTACGAGTAGCATTATATTAGGTTAAAGTAGCTTGACATATACTAAAGAGTATTAAGACTAAAACAGCAGTTCTTAGATTTTGCCTTGACTTCAAGGCTACACTTAACGAGAAATCTCATAACTGCTGACTAAGAGAAGAAGTTTAGGATCGTAAAACAAGGAGGCAATCTTAGATGTACGTTGCAGTGATTATCCAATTACATTAGCAAGCCTACATAGCTGACAAAAATGGATAGCCTTTTCTAGACGGGAATTGAAAAAGAGTTTAAAGTTTAGTTTGTCGTCTGATTCTATTTTTATCTTGTAGCTTTAAATCTCACTTTTCCTATATCATACTGTGAACTTATTCCGTTACGGAGGTTTAAGGATAGAGATACCTAAAGGATACGAGTACGTTTATTACTCAACGTTCATAGTAGGTGAGTACGATTTCCTAAAGTTCAAGAAAGAAGACACTGTGCTAGATGCAGGAGCCTTTGTAGGCGATTTTACAGTGAAAATTGCTAGGAAAGTTAAGGAAGTAGTAGCTGTGGAGCCGTTACCGTGGGCTTTCGAAATTATGAAGAGGAACGTTGAGGTTAATGAGTTAAAAAACGTCACCTTGGTCAATAAGGCACTTTACGATGAAGATGGGATAAAAATTAGGATATCCGATGAGGGGGTAGGGAGTAAGGTGTCAAATGAGGGGGTAGAAGTTACTACGACTACCATAGAGTCCCTAGGTAAGTTTTCTGTGGTTAAGATGGATATTGAAGGTACAGAAGGTAGGTTAATTAAAGGTAATTGGTTGAATTCTGTCAGGGAAATTACCATGGAATTACACGGTAATGAAAACGTTATTAGTATACCGGCAATGTTAAGGGATAAAGGATTTAATGTAAGGTTTATGAAATGGAGTGATGTAGTAAAAAATTCGGTAAAGAATATCTCTTTACACCCTCTGGACTTTCTTAAAGCAGAAATGAAGGCAAAGATTATGAGCAACGCAATTAAGGGTTTTCACAAGGAATAAGGGTTACACAATCCCTTCTTTAACTAAGGAAGAATTCGAAATACTCTATGGTAGAAGATATAGCTAAACTTTGATGTTAAAAGTTAAACCTCAAAACGCAGAAGCATTAAGGAAAAGTATATAGCAGGATTTTGCTTAAATGCAAACATGGAGAACATCCCATAAAGGATTTTTATGAAACACAATATGCTAAGTTGGATTTAACTAAGCACATGTTAGAAAGAATTATGTTAACCGAAAAGGCCTTATCCCCATTTTTAAATGAAAAAGGGACTATAGTTGAAATAGGTGCGGTAATGGGAAAAATTTGAGGTACTATAAGGAAAGGCTAGGATTTAAAGATGCTTACTGTATTGAAATTGCCTCTTCTGCTGAAGATGAGATAAGGAGGAACGGAATTACGCCATACATAGAGGACGTTAATACATCTAAACTCCCTTTTATGGATTCTAGTGTTAATGCGGTTATTTTTGAAGAGGTTATGGAGCATCTATATAACTCAGATTTGGTATTGAGCGAAATCTACAGAGTATTAAAGAAAGGAGATAGCGGTATTCTAATTTTATCAACTCCTAATCTATCATCATGGATTAATAGGCTGGCACTATTTATGGGTTGTAAGCCTTTTCTCACGACGTATCATTTGTAAAGGACTTCGGTAGGTTGGCATATAAAGACCAAACTAATGGCCACGCAAAATCTTTCACTTTAAGGGCTATGATTGAGTACCTTGAATATTTCGGCTTCGAAGTCACATACAAGAGGGGACTTATTGCAGATGGTATCCCTTCATGGCTTTCTGCTCTAGATGGATTTTTCTCCCATTTTCCATCATTAGCTTCTCACATGTTCATAGTAGCTAAAAAGGAACAGTAGCTATCAGATTTTATCTTAATTTTAAGCCAGAGCTAATCGCAAGACTCCATATAACTACTAAAATTAAGTTATGCCTTCAACTAGTTTTTTTGTATGATTTTCCCATGTATATTCCTTCTGTATTTTAGCTATACCTAACTGTAATTCCTTATATTTATTTTCATTCATATTTTTCAGAAATTCTTTAATTTCATTAATATTGATACCATGGATAACTAAACCTACATTATATCTTTTAGCCAAATCAGCTGTTCCCAGTTCATCATTAATTATCACTGGTAATGTATGCTGCATAGCCTCAATAAACGGTGTAGCTAGACCATATTCACCGTAACCAAACCTAATAAGGAATTTGCTTTTATCGTATAACTCGTGGAGTTTACTTTCACTTACACCTTCTAGCATCTCCACTTTACTTTCTATTCCTTCTTCCTTAACTTTCTTCAAAAAATATTCTTTAGCTTTTTTAACTCTCCAATTACCTACAAACAGTAGTTTATAATCATCTACATTTTTTATTACCTCTATATAATCCCAGGGCCTTCTGCCTAGATCCCAAAATGAAACTGTTATCAGATAATTTTCCTTTTCTCTAAAGGATTTTTCAGAAATTTTATCCATACCAGGATAATTAGATATAGCGTTTACTCCGTGTTTCTCATAGATAGTTCTGGCGACCTTATCAGTAACTGCGAAAACTTTTTTTGCTTTAATAAATACTTTTTTCTCTAAATTATTAATTATTTTTCCTAAGATCGGAAGGGAATAATTAGTGACCTTTTCGTGAACGAATACACTAAAAGGAATTTTGTTCCTTTCAAAGGCTTTCAAACAGCCTATTGCTGTAAACTGATCGTGGCAAATTAAATAATCAGCCTTTTCTTCTTTGGCTATACCACTAATTTTCATTATAAGATCTAGATCTACAGTGCTTTCAATTCCTCTATCTCTAGCGAACATTTTTGTTCCGACGTAAAAAATCGGCGTGAATATGCCATGTCCTTCTCTTATTACTTTGTAGTCTATGTCTTTTAACATCTCTTCGTAGCCTTTAGTGTTTGTCCCCCTTAGAAATATGAGCTTAGGCTCATATCCTAACTTTTTTAACCATCTATATTCGTTGATCGCTATTCTCTGTGCTCCCGCAGTCCAAAGAGTCCTTAAGATTATGAGTATCCTCGTCATAGGGTATCCAATTATTTTGCATATTTTTAATCTTTTGCTCTTTTATATGACAGTGTCATGTCTATGATAAACAATGCGAGGAGGAACATGAAAAATATTAAATCATTAAGATATAATTTTAACAATATATAAATTGTAACTCCTATAACTAGGATTGGAGTAAAGGAGACTATTGGATTTTCCATTTCGTCAGCTGAGTAAAAGGGTGGCTTGAGTAAGTCTACAAGATAAAATATTATAAGTATAAATGCGGATATAAACACATTTAGGAATGAAAATAAAAGAGATAATAGCGTAAATGTAAACATTGTCATGACGTTAATCTTCCAGTTCATAACTTAGTTATTTCTTTCTCACATTTATTTTTAACACATTTATTTAGGCTGTTTAGTGATTGAGTAATAAACTAACGCAAATACAATCTAAAACCAGATAAATACGTAAGTTGAATCGGCCGATAATAATGAACCGAACTCCCGAGCTTCTAAATAAGGCTGATAGAGTGAGAATAATCGTGTAAGATCAAGATGCCAAGAATTTCTCACAAATAGATATGAATTTCAGTCTTCTTGCTTTTAGCCACTTATTCACAACTAAGTTTATTTTTTAAACTTTTACGGTCTTAAGATATCCTTAACTTAGTCAGTTGGAGTGAATAGGACTTTCTTTATACACAACCCTCAATGAAGGTATATCACTCGTTATTCGGTAGAAAGTACACTTCAGTTTGTAGCTACTACAACAAAAGTCAAGGATAAAACTAAGTTTAATCTTGAGAGCTTAAGGCCTAGATTTTACTGATATCAAATATTAAGCTAACTGTAGAGGAGTTACAAGATTATCTCATATCTTTTGCCATAACTCATGAATTACAATTTTCTACATCTTACCGAATTGGAAACCGTTTGATAATAATTTTCGGAAGTTACCTATGTGCAGAACTAATATAGTTGACAGTGTCGTCGGGGGCGATTCACGGATATTTGCGAATTCATTTAGTTTGATTGAAAAATCTAAAATAAACAAATTTAAGCGAAGTGAATAAAAAGAAATCAAATTAATAATGTTGAACGTCTTGAAGTAGTACTCAGAAAGTGATAATAGTAATGTGCGTAAATAGTAGTTGAAAGTTTCTAATTAGACAATTGTATAGAAGAGGATAAATCGAGTAAAAACTCTTTATCTTAATCTCTCTCTTTCTTATGTGTTCTCAATTCAGATTCCTTCACTTCACGGTAAGTACTTAAAGGAAGTCTTTGAGTCTATTAGGCTCCAAACCTTTCAAGATCATGAAGTAGTTGTAGTTAACTCTGGAGGGGATGAGATAAGTGATTTGATTAGAGAATACGGTTTCAAAGAGGTTAGGAAAGACGTTAAACTTTTGGAAGCCCGTTATTTAGCAAATAAGGAAAGTAAGGGAGATTATGCCCTTTTACTTGATGAGACAAGGCCTTTGAGGAAGGATGCACTAGAACTACTCTCTAAAAACCTCCACGACATGGTTATAATTGGGGAGAGGGAGTTAGGGGAGTCTGTATGGGTTAGGGCAGCACAGCTCGATAAGGATAACATAATGCACTGTAACTCACCGGAGGCTATTAAGGGATTTGCTTTGCCCAGGGTCTTTAAAAGGGAGCTATTGACGCTGGCGTTGGAAACGTTAAGGATAAACTTGGGCGACGTATTTAGTCAAGTAGTGTTCCCCGACCATGAATTGATTTACTATGAGGCTTCGAGGCTTTCTAACGACGTTTTCGCTATCAAGGACGAGTTAATTTACCATTACGGTGACGTAAAACTGAGTGATATTATGAGGAAGTATTATCGTTATGGTAAGAGTTTAAAAGTGCTGAAGGGCACTCCTTATTCTTTCATGACTTCGGTTAGTAGAAAAAAGAGGGAAATATGCGAGGGAGGAATTTACGATAGGGTTGTCTTGTATACCCTTTACTTTGCAAGGGGGATTCCGTTCTTATTGGGAGAAAACCTGTAAAGAAGGGGGAATAAAAAGAGTTGTAGACGCGATTTAGCACTCTTTATAGGAACAACATGCCCACACCTTTTTTAATAAAAGTTACATTTCTAAATAAAAATTCAGAAGGGATCACAGACATTTTATAAAGTTTGGAAGCACAGTAAGTTTCTGTTAGCTTGCCGAACATTTTTAAGTGTTTACCCGTGGTGTAACTTTTCCTTACTTTTAATTCCACTACGGGCTAAGGGATCATACATAGTCATCCATTGGGGCTAGTAGAGGGAAACGTCACTTACTCATAAGCAGAGTTATCATTTGAAATATGATTAAAGGAAAATTGAGTGTGGAGATAGTGTCGTCATTAAGTTACAAATTCTGGGATCAACCTTCTCTCCCATAAGACTAGGGCTATGGAGTACATCATGCTACGAATGCTCCTATTTACTGCCTTCGTTGCCCTCTTGAA
>JAPYVG010000135.1 GCA_028277025.1 Sulfolobaceae archaeon | reverse complement strand
TTATATACACTCTATGATTTTTAGACTTATCTTTAGTGAAGTGTTAAGTAATTAAATATGTACTCCTTCTCTACTTATTATGATAATTAACACTCTTCTAACGTTAGCTAATGAAAGTTACTTCATCATAGTAAGGAATATAATATCATTTCATAATTTCCTTATCAGTTTATGATACAATTTCCTCAATGTGTTTAAAGAAAGACAAATTTATATAATTAAAATTCTAGCTCTAATCATAAGATAAAAGTATGCACTAGGTGCGGGTATGTAAATGACGATCAGGCCATACAGTGTGTGAGATGTGGATTCCCACTACAACAGCCTTTTCAACCTAGTCCTCGATCAACCCCTCCTTATTATCCTCCAATTTATCCTAAGAAGAAGAGTAGTCTTCCAATATTAGGCGTAATAATAGCTGTTATAGTTATCATTGCTGTAGCGGCAGTTTTCTTCTACCCTTCATTTTTGAAAAAGCCTATAAGTAAAAACGTTATTACCATACCCGGTGTAACTACATATACAAAAACAGTGACTTCATCTACATCAGTAGTGCCCCCTTATACGACAAGTACAACTGCTCAAACGTCTGTTTCACCCCTATCTTATACGGGCTCAGTAATATCCTTTAACGGATTAGACCAATACTTTATAACCCCTGAATTTAACATGAGTGTTAATGGAAGAAACATTACTGTAGGACTCTTTAACTATGTTGCAATGAAATATGACGCTGAAACAATAGCTGTCAGAGCTTACTTAACCCCTTACACTCAAGGTGTAATAATCGGCTTATCGAAGAACACCCTCCCCTTCAATACTCCCTATTCAGGTTGGTCACCTCTGGTGTATACGAGTAATGGTCAACTGATTATCGCTGACATTAACTCAGTTGGTGGGTTTACGTTTCTAGAGACCGGTGTAGGTAATTCCATACCTACTCCTAACGGAGGAGAAGCGGCTATGGCAGTTGCAATACCACAGCCAGGTTTTTACTGTATCGTATTTGAAGAATGGACTGATAACAGCGGTACGTATGTTGCGGGATACATTAATGGGCAGTTGATAGGAGAGTTCTATAGCACTTATACTAACGCTTCCTCCCTATTTGGTCAAATTGGTCCGTATAAGTATAACTTCGTGGGCATAGCATTTACTAAGCAGTGGCCTCAGACAAATTACCAGTGGTATCCATTTAACGGTTCTATAAGCGACATAATTGTATATCCCTCTGTGCTATCTCAGTCCCAGATAGAGCAGCTAATGAGCGGTACCACGCCAAAGGGATATCTAGTGTATTATAACGCACCAAACGTTAATTATTCACCAAAGGTGGGCGAATGGTATCCGACATATAGCTATCTTGATTACCCATTGATAGCAGTAGGCAACCCAATCGTCATCACTGAATAACAAATCTTTTCTATAAGCTAATATTTCTTATTTTGCTCTTCGTTTATTCAAAAAATTACGTTAGCACCTACCAATAATCACTCATTTATCGTGTCGAAATCTGCAGAATTACCTAAACTTTATAGTGATCAGTAATTAATTTACCTGGTCTAAAGCTAAAAATTAACATTAATTGGAAAGATGATTTTGCTGGTTATTATTTACAATTACCTTCAAGATTAGTTGTTAGTTATTTATTGCTTTTTATATAAATTATAAATGAGTTGATGAAGGGAGTTGAATTTTTAGTTTAAGATAGCGAAGATATAAAGAACGTTTCGTCTTAACGTAGTATGTCGTAGCTAGTCTGGCTTATGAACGGATATACGCGAACCGAAACTTATACCCCATATCAACTGAGGATATACTATCATCCGTTCCATTCCACCTACTCCTAAGTAACCGTAAATATGAGTAATAAAAAGAATGAGTGCTATTAACGATATAAAACCTAGAATAGTCCAGAGATAAAATCTGAAGTAAATAGAAGAGACTACAGCTGTAATCCCACCAGAGAGGAAAGTAAACAAAGCTGATATTAAGTGAGGAAAACCGGTGTTCTCAGGAAATATTCCTACTAACGTAGAACCTAACCCTACAACAAATAATAGAATGGACAAAGTCCTTATATCGAGCGAAAATGATGCCACCATTATCAATAAGCCCATCAATATTATTGAAGTGTTAAAGAGTATTGCTGTCTTGCCTATTCCTAAGTCACTAATATAGTTAGAGTGGACGGAATAACTAGGGTAAAGTGATTCACTAATTATCATTAATAATAGAAATTGAGAAACTCCTAAGAGGATCAAGTATCCTGCTATTTTTGTCATACTTTACACTATATTTCGTCATTAAAATAAATCTCTTTAGTTTTCACATACAAAAATTATATAACAAAAAAGATAACATTCTAGCTCTCCTCTAATTTAGAAATAAATATTTAATGTCTCTTTCTTAATTTACACAAAATTTTCGTCTTTTTTCTACAAGATACTACAAAATTCTTTCCAACTATTTTTCTCTAGCTGAGAACGAACTAGTATTTGTTAGTGTTCACCCGTGGCGTAACTATCCTTACTTTTAATTACTTTTAATTCTTCCACATGCATCCCTCTCAAGGATTTCGTTGTAGTTCATCAACTTTTCTTTAATCAACTTGTTTAACTTTAAATAAGTTTGAAATGGGTAAGAATACTAGTACCAGGTTTAATGGTCTTAAGGTATTGCTCTTCCTTTCCCGAGGGATTTTATAATTAGGTTAAACTCGCCTTGTAGTTTAACTCTATCATAAGTTAAACTTTAATAATCGTTAAACGAAATACCTCTTATGGAGGTAAAAGTTCACAAGAAAGGGATTATAGTTATCCCCACTGAGGTTAGAAAGAGGCTCAATATTAAAGAGGGTTCTGTCATAGAGTTAGAAGTTGAGGGTGATAAGATTATTTTAAAACGTAAATTAACCCTCTTGGACGCATACGGCATAGATAAAGAGATGGGAGATTCTGCTGTAAAAGAGTTGGAAAAGCTGAGGAAACGGGAAGTTGAGAAGGAAAACTCTGCTTGATACTGGTTTTTTCCACGTATATTTTTCTGGGCTTAACGAAGAAGCTAAGAAAGCTGTGGAGGAGGTTTATACAAGAAAAAGTGTAGGTTATACTCTAGACCTTAATTTAGCGGAGTTCCTTTATACTTATGGCAAACTTAAGGGGATAGAAGAAGCTAATGTTAGACTCTCCTTAATCCTGAATTCCCCAATAAAGATTGTCAGTACTAATAAGGAACTCGCTTTAAGGGCCGGTGAGCTCAAAGTTAAGTATCAAAACCTTTCCATAGTAGACTGTTTTATAGTAGCCTTTGCTGAAAAAGAGAATTCTGTGATATACTCTACGGACTCTGAGATTGGAAAAGTCTATAAAAACACAATAATTCTACGCAGTTGAGAAAATTATCCTGAGCGAGTGTGAATAAACTTATTTCCGGAGGTAAAGTTGTTATACCGGCGGCTCCCCTTCAGGAAAGGGCGTTCAGTATTAAATCTTTCAGTCAAATTTCAAGCATAGCATCAGCTAACATTCCAACGTGAATTCTTTCAACTCCTACAAGTGGCCAGGTAAAGTTGTTCCGAAGAGATGAAGCGATGAGAAGAGCTTAACTTATATTATGGAGAGAACAGTTGAAAAGTCAATCACGGCATTTTCTTCACCCACATCTTTGCAGAATGCCTTAACCCCAATCTACTTGGCAAATCATTAGGTAAAGAATATTTCCCCTTACTAGTCTTAACCACGAAGCCGTAAGCGACCAATGTTTTTAATAGTTCATAAAGCCTTGAATCCCCAATACTCTCCTTATATAGGGAGTTCATGACATCCCTAATCTCACTAAGACTCCCTTTGTTTCCCAATCTCGAAAGCGAAAGTATAATTTCTGCATAACGTTTAGGTGAATTAGAGTTACTCAAAAACCTCGTAAACTCTTTAGAAACTTGTTTCGCCGCTTCCTTTACTATAACTCTAGTATCAATAGGTTGGGTGTGCTTTACAGAATAAGAGTAACTCCTTCCGAATAGGGCAAGCCATCCTGGGATCCCGTCGAAGAGCCTTACAGCCTCATCAATAACCTTCTCATCAACTTTAACATTCTCCTCTTCAAAGCCCCTCCTTAAGAACTCCTTAGACTTAACCTCATCAAACCTCTCAAGTTTTATCCTAAAGAACTTTCTACCGTAGAACGGTTTCTCCTCCTCAACTTGATTTAAAATCTCCTCAGCTACCCCAATAAAGCTACCAGAAACTATTACAACCGTGTTTTCGCACCATTCGTAAATATCATGAAAGAACGAACCTATATCAAACCCCTTAACCTTTTTAATGTTTTGTACTTCATCTATGAATATTACTAACCCTTTCTTATTATCCCTAGCAATCGAGTCCAGAGCCCTAATGACCTCATCAACGTCTTCTGTCTTAAACTCTCTTAGTTTAACACCAATTTTAATCCAGTTTAATTCTAGGATGTCTTCCGGATTTAAACCTAATCTATTTGCAATAATTTTTGAAACTTTTCCGGCAAAAGTGTGTTTCCTTATAACTTCCGCCGCTCCTTCCAAAAATAATTTTGAAAACGTTTCCATAGGGTAGGACTTTTTACTCCCTAGCCTACCCAAATTGATAGTTAGAGTAACGTAAT
>JAPYVG010000134.1 GCA_028277025.1 Sulfolobaceae archaeon | reverse complement strand
TAAAGAACTGGGAGAAGATTATATTATGTTTTTGGATCAAGATACGACTATTCTTGATAATTTTGCTCCCAGCAAAGTTGTAAGAGAAGCTAAAGAGCTAAAAGAAAAGGGAGGTCCACTGCCAATAATATTGAGTGTGAATATGGACAACGCTCTAATAGACAAGGAAATCCCAAACTCTAACTTTTACACAGCTAGGGCGATAGTCAATAGCGGTATGATATTGAACGTAGATTATGCGTTATGACAACCTTTCTTAGAGGGTTTATTTCTTGATTGGTTAGATCTTGGATACACTTATAGGGCTGAAAAATTTGGATATTTACCTCTAGTTTATAGGGAGAGAATGATCTTACATAAGCCTGGGGAAGGGTCAAAATATTATTCGAGGCTATGCGGGAAATTACTGGTAGCTCTAGTGCTCATGTTACATAGGAATGATAAAGATCGTGAAAAGTACAAACAGTATGGATATTACTCCAATTTCCTAAGATATTATCTCATGTTACGTAATAACATATACTTATGGGTAAGGGGGAAGATATATCCTAGTTTTTGGAAAATGATTATAGGAGACATATTTCTCATGTGCGAAGTTCTTGGATATAGAAAGAGCGCTAAATGGATTTTTAGGGCTATTAAGTATGGCTTACTAGGAGATTTAGAAAAAGATAACCAAAAACTCTTCAATTAATTTCTTTAAAACTCACGGTGCTTCTTCTCTTAGTGCTTTTTCAAAGTTGTGTACTGTAGAACTCCATGTAAATCTTTTTGCAGTCTCTAATCCATTCTCTATTAACTTTTCTCTTAACTTATCATCTTGCAGAACCTTAATTAAATTGTCAGATAAAGACTTAACATCACCGGGCTGACTTACCAATGCGTTGTAGCCATTTACAGCATAATCCCTAGAACCTTTGTTATCACTCATAACTACTGGTGTTCCACAAGCCATAGCCTCTAAGGGCGGCAAACCAAAACTCTCAGCGTAAGATGTGAAAATGAATGCATCAGCTGATGAATAAAGTCTAGACAGCTTTTCATCATCGACATTTGAGAAAACGGTATAAGAAAAATCTATGCCAATAGTTTTAGAATATGTCTTTACTAAATTTTTGCTACCAACTATTATTGCATGAATAGGTATCTTTTTATTAACTATTTTTAAAACTTCTAAGCCTATGTTGTCGCCTTTTTGTTTCTGACCCCTTAGTATTAGCATAACTCTCCTCTTGTTATCATTTTGCAGCTCTCTTCTCGGTCTGAAAACTTCTAAGTTAACACCAGGGTTAGCTATGGTAACTCTAGCGGTAGGGTTGTTATCAAGTATTAACTGTTTAGTGTAAGAGGAAACTGTAACGAAGGAGAAAGGAAGTTTTAGAGAGAGCTTAAACATGTTTAGTCCTATTTTCCCTTCATTATTCTCAACTAACTCTGGGAAGTCTTGCATTAAATAAAGAGGCCTTTTACTTTGTGAAAACCAAACTGAGAATGCTGTTAAATAATAGGTCGCTATTGTGATGTCAGAATCGGAATTCTGAATGGATTCAGCCAATTCTGTAACTAAGTCAGACTTTATTCCTAAAAGCGAGTTAAATATTAATAGTGAGTCATAAGGTTTAATTTTACTATTTTTAAGTTTAATAAGATTATACACTTTATAAAGATTATATAAGGTTTTACTTATTTTATTCATAATAGGTTCTTTATATACTACCTCGACTTTTAAGCCCTTAAACCAACTATGATTGCCTGCTAATGATAAAATTTTAACGTTATAACCCCTATTCTTTAAACCGTTAGCAACTTCAAATACATATCTTACTCCACCAGCTAAACTAGTGCTAACTAATACGAACGAAATCATCATTTACAGTACACATTTAACGATTAATTAAAAATTTTTAATTTTAAAATCACCTAACCTCTGATGAAAATTAGTGTTATCATTCCAGTTTATAATAGAAAAGATTTCATTTTAGAAGCAGTTAGAAGTGTATTTAATCAGAAATTAGATAAGGAATTACATAAGGTTATCGTGGTTAAAAATTTTGAAGATAAGACCATTGATGACTATATACATAAGCTAGGCTTTAAAAATCTTATTAGCGACTCGCACAGATACGGTGAGAAAGTCAGTATAGGTATTGAAGAGTCTTCCGGCGAGATTTTAGCCTTCTTAGATGACGATGATGAATTTAAGCAGGATAAATTAAATAGAATATATAAAGTTTTTTCTTCTAGGCAAGATATATCATATTTTCATGATACTAGAGAGTATACTTATAATGGGAGAGATATTAGTATAAATAATTGCAAGGATCATTCTATTAAAGGGATTGTAGAAGCTTTAGAAAAAATAACGCCTCACTATGACGTGATATTAGATCCCTTAGAAAAGTCCAGCGGAAATTTTCTAGTAAAATATCACGGAATAGTGGCTACGACTAGCTTGATGGCGGTTAGACGCGAATGTATTGAAGATAAATTATATTTACTCAAACATATATACATATCAGGAGAAAATTTTATTCCAGCCTTTGCTGCGGAATGCGGAAAACTTTATCACACTGGAGAAAGGTTAACAAAATACAGAATTCATAGTAAGAACTCTTCTATAGGATTCAGTTACGAGGACCAAATAAGAGTTCTT
The DNA here is from genome assembly GCA_028277025.1 of Sulfolobaceae archaeon. Next base: position 2,002 of record JAPYVG010000134.1, on the reverse strand, counting down.
TCTTACTACTTACGATCGATAAGTGACGGAGAAATAATTATTAATAATACCTTACCCAGAAATCCAGTCCGAAAAGTTGTTAAAGCTAGACTATTAGAGGCGCAATACATACTGTATAATTCACCTCATGATATTAAAAAGGTCTTGAACTATAACCAACATTTACCGAGTATTCTCAAAAACATTTTAGAATTGTGTAAAATTAAACGTAATTTCAGTGAGTGTATAAACCTATTATCGATCACTCTATATAATAGTTTGCCTTCGGAAACCTTAAAAAGGATTATAAGAAGAGTAAGAAGATGAAATATTTTACTAGAATTATGATAGCGTATAAATCAAGAATTTAATTAAAAATTGGTACTCCAGTTTATTTGATTACTTAATCTTAAAGAAATCTAGTATTACTATAAAATGTTTAGATGGAAGCATTGTTAATGTGGACAGAGAAGTATATTCCCAAATATTAACTTATTTTTACTGGGGAAACATAAGTGATAGTATAAATAATGTATTAATTTTTAAATTGAAAGATCACAAATATCATGTACCTATCTATGAACAAATAATGCCTCAAGAGGCATATAAACAGTATTAAAGGCACTTGGGCACGAGTGGAAATATAAGGATAATTATTGGGAAAAAGACAATGTAAAATTTAAGCATATTCACGCCGAAATTATTGGAACCTTAGAGGATAAAGAGTATGGATTCATTGATGTTAAAAATAAGGTTGTGACCTATATAGGGGCTTTTATAGGGGATACATCGATTTACTTTGCAATTAAGGGGGCTAACACTATTTACGCAATAGAACCTCATCCAGGAGCTTATAAAGAATTAGTGGAAAATATTAGACTAAATAACATAGAAAGTAAAATCATACCATTAAATGTGGGAATAGGGTATAAAGCAAATTATTTTACTGTTAATGTCGAGACAAAACAAGCACCCAAATCTATCTTCGTAACTCTCAGGACAGAGGAGCAAAAGTCTCAGTTAGCACATTAAGTGATATCATTAAATATTTTAACATGAATACAGACGTACTTAAAATGGATTGCTAAGGTTGCGAATATGATATAATTCTTAATGACTATACTACGGTCTCGAAATTTGAACAAATGGTATTTGAGTATCATGCTTATAACACTAATATTTCTATTAACAACCTAATGAATATACTTAACCAAAGCCATAGTTGCGAATTTGTAAATGAAGATATTTATAGGAAAACGATCCCACTTGGAATAGGAAAAAATAGGAATGATTTATTGTGTAAAAAAGAGATAATAATCGCTTCTGTAAATTGATATCTTACTTATTCTTATTATGATTTAATATATTTTATTATAAATGTAAAATTAATACAAATATCCATGTTCTTACTAAATTTTCCCTTATCAATCTTAATCTATTAAGAAATGATAGACTAAAAAATCAAAAATTTTGGTATAATTTAGGGCTGGACTAAAATATGTCACAGTAGCTAAGGGGATTCTTCATTAGATGTAGCCTTGAAGTCAAGGCAAAATCTAATAACTACTATCTATAAAGGAAAGTTTTAATATTTTTCCTTGTAAACGACTAAACTGAATGAATCCTATAAAGAACACTTTAAAGAGTCTTAGTGTAACTACTACCAACGTCATAGTTGCTTTAATCTTCTTCATCATTACAGCTAAGATTACTAACCCAGAATTCTTCGGAAAAGTCGCAATAATTCAACTCCTCGAAGTAGTAACTTCAGCCTTCTTTTACTTTATTCCCGGTCAAATAATAACGAGAGAGATCTCTTACCTTTACGCAAGGAAAGAGATAAGCAAGAGCATAATAAGTAAGTTTCTTTCTTTCCCTTTCCTCGTCTTACCGCTTCTTCTTATTTTCCTCCTTTTCCCTAATTACGTTAAGTTAGCAATACCTTACCTTTTCCTTTACTTGCTTAATGGTGTTATGAACTCTATAATGGTTGGAATGGACATGTTCACTGAGACAGCGATAA
>JAPYVG010000133.1 GCA_028277025.1 Sulfolobaceae archaeon | reverse complement strand
TGAACCTATCTGAGTGGATTCCATGAACTTTGGGAACAAAAAATCAAAGTATTCTAAGGGTATGAGTACCGATCCGGGAACATGATGTTCTTGATACTCCCACGGTTCCCTAATGTCTACTATTATAGCCTCTTTTCTTTTATGAAGTTTCCTTGCCACTGAAGGAAATATGTCTAAAATATTAGGAAAATAAGGAGACTTTCCACCTGTTATTTCCATTTACTTTTTAGTTCTCAAGACCAGTATTTAAACACGTTGAAATTTTAGATTTTATAAATAATTTTTACTTTATATTTAATTTTTAAATTGATACCTTTATGTAAGTCTTTCAACTTGGTAACTAGTGTTGAAATGAAAGAGTAAAACTCCTCACTGTTCTCCTAAAGATTAACTGCTTTTCCCAAATAGAAACCACATAGTGATAACTACTTAAGTCCCTAACCTACAATTACCTAAATATAATGACAATTGAGGCAGAAACCTCATCCGTACACAACCTTATAACATTGTTTTTGAGTAATTCGAACATAAATACTTCTCAAACTTGTTATTAAGATACCTTTAGTGATATCTACCCTCCCGATTGTTAAAATCACGTAAAGCATAAGCTCTCATTAGTGAAATAGTACACAATCTATATTCATAAAAATACTGTCCCTTTCATGAGTATGTAAAAATTATTGTCCACAAGTTATTTCCGAATCGTTATAGTATTGGGATTCAAGGCTTTATGAACTATTAAAACATTGGTCGCTTACGGCTTCGTAGTTAAGACTAGTAAAGGGAAAATTCTTCACCTAGTGATTTGCCAAGTAGGTTGGGGTTAAGGCATTCTGCAAAGATGTAGGTGAAGAAAATGCCGTGATTGACTTTTCAACTGTTCTCTCCATAATATAAGTTAAGCTCTTCTCATCTCTTCATCTCCTCTGAGCAACTTTACCTGACCACTTGTAGGAGTTGAAAGAATTAACGTTGTAATGTTAGCTAATACTATGCTTGAAATTTGACTGAAAGATTTAATACTGAACGCCCTTTCCTGAAGGGGAGCTTCTGGTATAACAATTTTTCCTCGGGAAATAAGTTTATTCACACTCGGGATATTTCTCAACTGCGTAAAATTATTGTATTTTTATAGACTTTTCCAATCTCAGAGTCTGTAGTGTATATTACAGCATTCTCTTTTTCAGCAAAGGCTACTATAAAACAGTCCACTATGGAAAGGTTTTGATACTTAACTTTGAGCTCACCGGCCCTTAAAGCGAGTTCCTTATTAGTACTGACAATCTTTATTGGGGAATTCAGGATTAAGGAGAGTCTAACATTAGCTTCTTCTATCCCCTTAAGTTTGCCATAAGTATAAAGGAACTCCGCTAAATTAAGGTCTAGAGTATAACCTACACTTTTTCTTGTATAAACCTCCTCCACAGCTTTCTTAGCTTCTTCGTTAAGCCCAGAAAAATATACGTGGAAAAAACCAGTATCAAGCAGAGTTTTCCTTCTCAACTTCCCGTTTCCTCAGCTTTTCCAACTCTTTTACAGCAGAATCTCCCATCTCTTTATCTATGCCGTATGCGTCCAAGAGGGTTAATTTACGTTTTAAAATAATCTTATCACCCTCAACTTCTAACTCTATGACAGAACCCTCTTTAATGTTGAGCCTCTTTCTAACCTCAGCAGGGATAACTATAATCCCTTTCTTGTGAACTTTTACCTCCATAAGAGGTATTTCGTTTAACGATTACTAAAGTTTAACTTATGATAGAGTTAAACTACAAGGCGAGTTTAACCTAATTATAGAATCCCTCGTGAAAGGGAGAGCAATACCTCAAGACCATTAAACCAGGTGCTAGTATTCCTATCCTTACTAACTAATTTCGATGTCTTTTATAAGTCTTAGACAATTGTCAAGTGTAATGCATGGTCAAAAAAAGTCGGTATAAGGGAATTATTCAGGTGTTATATCACTCTTTGTTAATTTCCCCTAAGATTTACCCTAAAGATTAAAGGGCTAATGAATCATTTAAAACTTATTTAAAGTTGAACAAGTTAATTTAAGAAAAGTCGATGAACTACAACGAAATCCTTGAGAGGGATGCATGTGGAAGAATTAAAAGTAATTAAAAATAAGGATAGTTACGCCACGGGTAAACACTAACAAATACTGGTTCGTTCTCAGCTGGAGAAAAATAGTCAGTAGGAATTTTGTAGTATCTTGTAAAAAAAAGACGAAAATTTTGTGTAAATTAAGAAAGAGACATTAAATATTTATTTCTAAATTAGAGGAGAGCTAGAATGTTATCTTTTTTGTTATATAATTTTAGTACGTGAATACTAAAGAGATTTATTTTAATGACGAAATATATAGTGTAAAGTATGACAAAAATAGCAGGATACTTGATCCTCTTAGGAGTTTCTCAATTTCTACTATTAATGATAATTAGTGAATCACTTTACCCTAGTTATTCCGTCCACTCTAACTATATTAGTGACTTAGGAGTAGGCAAGACAGCAATACTCTTTAACACTTCAATAATATTGATGGGCTTACTGATAGTAATGGCATCTTTTTCGCTCGATATAAGGATTTTGTCCATTTTATCATTTGTTATAGGGTTAAGTTCTACGTTAGTAGGAATATTTCCTGAGAACACCGGTTTTCCTCACTTAATATCAGCTTTGTTTACTTTCCTCACTGGCGGGATTACAGCTGTAGTCTCTTCTATTTACTTCAGATTTTATCTCTGGACTATTCTAGGTTTTATGTCATTAATAGCACTCATTCTTTTTATTACTCATATTTACGGTTACTTAGGAGTAGGTGGAATGGAACGGATGATAGTATATCCTCAGTTGATATGGGGTATAAGTTTCGGTTCGCGTATATCCGTTCATAAGCCAGACTAGCTACGACATACTACGTTAAGACGAAACGTTCTTTATATCTTCGCTATCTTAAACTAAAAATTCAACTCCCTTCATCAACTCATTTATAATTTATATAAAAAGCAATAAATAACTAACAACTAATCTTGAAGGTAATTGTAAATAATAACCAGCAAAATCATCTTTCCAATTAATGTTAATTTTTAGCTTTAGACCAGGTAAATTAATTACTGATCACTATAAAGTTTAGGTAATTCTGCAGATTTCGACACGATAAATGAGTGATTATTGGTAGGTGCTAACGTAATTTTTTGAATAAACGAAGAGCAAAATAAGAAATATTAGCTTATAGAAAAGATTTGTTATTCAGTGATGACGATTGGGTTGCCTACTGCTATCAATGGGTAATCAAGATAGCTATATGTCGGATACCATTCGCCCACCTTTGGTGAATAATTAACGTTTGGTGCGTTATAATACACTAGATATCCCTTTGGCGTGGTACCGCTCATTAGCTGCTCTATCTGGGACTGAGATAGCACAGAGGGATATACAATTATGTCGCTTATAGAACCGTTAAATGGATACCACTGGTAATTTGTCTGAGGCCACTGCTTAGTAAATGCTATGCCCACGAAGTTATACTTATACGGACCAATTTGACCAAATAGGGAGGAAGCGTTAGTATAAGTGCTATAGAACTCTCCTATCAACTGCCCATTAATGTATCCCGCAACATACGTACCGCTGTTATCAGTCCATTCTTCAAATACGATACAGTAAAAACCTGGCTGCGGTATCGCAACTGCCATAGCCGCTTCTCCTCCGTTAGGAGTAGGAATGGAATTACCTACACCGGTCTCTAGAAACGTAAACCCACCAACTGAGTTAATGTCAGCGATAATCAGTTGACCATCACTCATATACACCAGAGGTGACCAACCTGAATAGGGAGTATTGAAGGGGAGGGTGTTCTTTGATAAGCCGATTATTACACCTTGAGTGTAAGGGGTTAAGTAAGCTCTGACAGCTATTGTTTCAGCGCCATATTTCATTGCAACATAGTTAAAGAGTCCTACAGTAATGTGTCTTCCATTAACAGTTATGTTAAATTCAGGGGTTATAAAGTATTGGTCTATTCCGTTAAAGGATATTACTGAGCCCGTATAAGATAGGGGTGAAATAGGCGTTTGAGTAGTTGTACTTGTCGTATAAGGGGGTAATACTGATGTAGATGAAGTCACTGTTTCTGAATGTATAGTTACAACGGGTATGGTAATAACGTTTTTACTTATAGGCTTGTTCAAAAATGGAGGGTGGAAGAAAACTGCTGCTACAGCAATGATAACTATAACAGCTATTATTACGCCTAATATTGGAAGACTACTCTTCTTCTTAGGATAAGTTGGAGGATAGTAAGGAGGGGTTGATTGAGGACTAGGTTGAAAAGGCTGTTGTAGTGGGAATCCACATCTCACACACTGTATGGCCTGATCGTCATTTACATACCCGCATCTAGGACATACTTTTACCATATAATTAGAGCTAGAATTTTAATTATATAAATTTGTCTTTCTTTAAACACATTGAGGAAATTGTATCATAAACTGATAAGGAAATTATGAAATGATATTATATTTTTTACTGTGATGAAGTAACTTTCATTAGCTAACGTTAGAAGAGTGTTAATTATCATAATAAGTAGAGAAGGAGTACATATTTAATTACTTAACACTTCACTAAAGATAAGTCTAAAAATCATAGAGTGTATATA
>JAPYVG010000132.1 GCA_028277025.1 Sulfolobaceae archaeon | reverse complement strand
TATTTAGGTTATTTCGATGGGGCGTAAAAGATATCACAAAAACAGACAAGAAGTTATTATAAATTTAATGAAATATTTAGTGATATGAATGCTCTTTAGTTCTAGAAACTATCTGTCTCTTTTAAAAAGAACTAGAGTTAAAATAATTCTAGTAATTAAATCTAATTATGTATTTTTGCATTACTTAAATAAATTAAGTATAATTACGAATAAGCATAATATTTACGAATAATGCTTAAATCCCTGAAATAGTATTTATTAAATAACTAATTAAAATATGCTTAGTTTACCATAATTTCATTTGTTATTTATTTTAAGCGAAGTGAAAGTTTATTAGTACGAAATACAAGAATTTATTTGTGATAAAATATGGTAGGGTTAGTTCCTAATGACGTGATAATACTAATTATTGTCGCCATAATATTGTTCTTTGGTGCAACTAAAATCCCTGAGATCTTTAGGTCTTTGGGTAGGGCAACCGGCGAATTCAAGAAGGGTAAGATGGAAGCTGAAATGGAGTTAATGCAAATGCAACAAGCTCAAAACCAGAATTTCCAACAGCCTCAGTCTTCTAAAGAAGCAGAACTACAGAGAAAGATGGAAGAGCTACAGAAACAGTTAGAGGAGCTCAAAAAGCAGCAAAGACAACAGAATAGTTGAATCCCCTAAAGGTGGGGGATATGATTAATTCAATAGATGATTTTTTGGTTTTAGTATTAGTTGGTCTCCTCCTATTTTCAGGTGATAAGAATTCCTTATCCGCTATAAAGTCTGCTATTAGAGGGTATAACCAACTCAAGAGAAAACAGAGTGAATTAGTGAGTGAACTCAGGAGAGAATTAGAGGATGTGACAAACTCTACTGACGAAATAGTAAGAGAGACTACTCAAGTAACTTCTAGAGCTTTTAGGGAGACGTCAACTACTCTGAATGACGCAGCTAAAGATATAAGAGTAAAGATCTTGGAAGAAAGAATAAGGGAATTAGAAGAGGAAATTGAAAGGCTCAAAAAGCAACAAGGTGGCGTTAATAAATGAGCTATCAGAGAGAGACCCAAGACAAGGAATTACCCTTACTAGAGCATATTAAGGAATTACTTACTAGGACTAAAAGAGTGGTTATGATTTTGGCTTTTTTCTTCATACTATACTTTATGTTTGGAATTACATTCATACAAATAGGTTCTTTTACAGTTCCGATTCTTTATCCCTCACTATATAAAAGTATAGCAGTGATTTTTGTTAGGGATTTTATAGATAGGGAATTACCTGTCGGGCTAAAACCAATAACCATAAATACCTTGGATCCTATTTTTTCTGGACTGTCGGTAGCGGCTTATCTAGCTTTATTTTCAGCCTCCCCGTTTATTGCTAAGGAGTTTTGGGCTTTTATAGCTCCAGGCTTATACGAGCACGAGAAAAAATTCATAAGGATGACTATAGTTCCTGCCGTTCTCCTTTTTGCGGCAGGTTCTGCATTTGCGTATTTCATAATTATCCCCTTTATGTTCCTCTTCGTCTACAGATATGATATAGCGTTAAATATTGACCCAACACTTAGCTTTAAGTCGATAGTCTCAACGATTTTACTACTCATGACCGCTACTGGTATGGCATTTGAGTTACCGTTAGTGATGGCTGGGATGACAAAGTTAAGTTTAGTGAAACCTCAGACGTGGTTACAAAACTGGAGATGGGGTGTTATGATTTCCTTCATAATAGCATGGATAATATCACCGGGTACTACGGGTGGGCTCATAGAGACTACTATAGGCACGATTCTTTCCGCTTTGTATTTTGCCGGAATAGGAATATCTTACCTGATAGCTAAAAAGAGCAATAATTCGAAAAAAGTGATCACTAAATAGTTCGAAACGGAAACCATCAACGGTATAAATATTTATTTTTACCCTTTCTAACTTATCTACCTGATGTCCCAAACATTAACCGAAAAAATTTTGAGCAGAGCTGCTGGGAAAAACGTGTCCCCTGGTGACGTTACAGAAATCAAAGTGGATATAGCGGCGTTTCACGATCTAACAGGGTACCACGTAATAGAGGTCATGGAGAAAGCCGGCATGTTGAAAGTGTTCGATAAGAATAAGATAGTAATAGCGTTTGATCACTTAGCTCCACCCCCTGATGTCAGAAGTGCAGAAATCCAGGATCAAATAAGGCATTTTGTAAAGAACTTATCAATACCGAATTTTCATGACATAAACGTTGGTATATTACATCAGCTATTACTGGAGAAATATGCAAACCCCGGTTATGTGATAGTAGCAGCAGACAGTCACACTACAACTTCTGGAGCTATAGGGGCTTTTGCACAAGGGTTAGGTGCAAGTGATGTAGCTGCTGCAGTAATTACTGGAAAAACATGGGTAGTAGTTCCCGAACCTTTTAAGATTACATTAGAAAGTAAACCTAACAAATGGGTAAACGGTAAAGACGTAGCACTGAAGATACTTGGAGATTTTAAGGCGGACTACTTCAACGGTATGTCTATAGAGGTGTTTGTAAAAGAGCCTTCAGCATTCCCGATGGACTTTAGAGCAACTGTATCAAACATGGGAATAGAAATGAATGCAGATGCTTTGATGTTCGTTCCAGATTCTGAGACAGTGAACTATATTAAGACTATGAGGGGTTATGAGCCTCCGGTCATTCAGCCTGATAGCGGGGCTAAGTATAAGGACGAGTATACGATAGACCTTTCGAAGTTAGAGCCGTTAGTTGCTGCTCCTCACAGCGTAGATAATGTAAGGACAGTAGGTGAAGTAGAGGGATTAGAAGTGGATCAGGTGTATATTGGTTCATGCACTAACGGTAGACTGAGCGATTTTGAAATGGCGGCTAAGATAATGAAGGGCCGAAGGGTTAAGACAAGGTGTATAGCTATCCCTGCCTCTTATGATTTGTTCAAGAAGGCTATGGAATTAGGCTATATCGATACTCTAGTCCAGGCTGGCTGTGTCGTGACTTACGGAACATGTGGTCCTTGTTTGGGAGGACACTTTGGAGTTGCTGGACCGGGTGAGGTGATGGTGTCAACGAGTTCAAGAAACTTCAAAGGTAGGATGGGAAGTCCAGACTCAAAGGTATACCTAGCTGGACCAGCAGTAGCTGCAGCCACTGCTGTGGAGGGTAAAATCACTGACCCAAGGCGATTCTCATGATTATAGAAGGAAAGGTTCTAAAATTCGGAGATAAGATAGACACTGACATTATTATTCCAGCAAGGCACTTAAAGTATACTGATCCGCAATATCTAGCCCAACATGCTATGGAGCCTTTAGACCCTGAATTCTATAAGAAAGCATCTCAAGGAGTTATACTAGTTGCAGGGAAAGTTTTTGGAATGGGCTCCTCTAGAGAACAAGCTGCTATTGCTTTAAAGGCTGCTGGGGTAAGGGCTGTAATTGCTGAGTCTTTTGCTAGAATATTCTTCAGAAATGCTATCAATAATGGCCTTCCAGCAATAATACTTCCCGACGCTACTAAGAAGATAAATCAAGGTGATTATGTTAAGGTCAATGTAGAGACTGGAGAAATAATAGTAAATGGTAATACGATACTAAAGGGAAAAGGAATAACTGGGATGCCACTTGAGATATTAAAAGCCGGAGGAATACTTTCGTTCTTAAAGACTACTAGATCTACGAACTAGAACGAAATAAAAATCCTTATCTTTTAGTAAATATATTTTTTCCTTAATGAATAAAATTATTTTCGGCTTACTCTCTCTGTTTTTAACAATTATTGACGTTAGGATAGGGCTATATATAATTAAAGATATCTATGGCGAGAAGGTTTTCTCACTTTTAATTTCGACACCGTTCTTATTGATTTATATACTTAGTGTGTTTTTCGTAGAGTATCTTGTGGTGTCTACTCTCGGAACTAAAATTTTGAATTTCTTAAGACATTTATAAAACTCTCATCAGGTTTTCGCCAAAGGTATCTATGTAAACTAGTTCTTCTAACGGTAGTCTACTAAGCCACCCTTTTTCCCAAGTTCTGGTCTCTCAGGGAACCTTTCTACGTAACCTAACGTTAAATAAGCTACTAAGTCAACGTGTTCTGGGATCGAAAGAATCCTCTTTACGTCTTCCTTTTTGAAAAAGCCTACCCATCCTACACCTATGCCTTCAACTGTAGCCGCAAGCCATAGATTTTCTATAGCTAGAACAGTGCTATACTGACAGAGTTCAGGCATCGTCATTCTGCCCAAGACATAAGGAGCAAATCGTGTAGGATCACATGTTACTGCTAAGTTGATAGGAGTATCCAGTATTGCCTCAATCTTTATTTTATCAAAAACCTTCTTTCTGTCTTCAGGTAATAAGTTTCTAAATTTCTCTCTTTTAACTTCTACTAACTCCTTGATTCTCTTTCTTATCTCTGGGTCTTTTACTACTATGAAGTTCCAAGGCTGAGAAAAACCTACAGAAGGTGTGTAATGGGCGGCTAACAAAATTTTAGCTAAAACATGGTCTGGTATGGGCTTATCTTTAATGTAATAACTTCATATTTTTAATTGCCTCATATAAGTCAATATGGTTAATCTATCCAGACTATGTTAAATAAGATTGTGCTGCTTTCACTCCTTCGCCTACTCTGACGTCTTCTCCTAATCTTTTAAGGGTTCTCTCTAACGCAGAAATGGTAATTATTGCATCGTTAGGAGTTACCCAGCCCATGTGACCTATTCTAACGTATTTACCTTG
>JAPYVG010000131.1 GCA_028277025.1 Sulfolobaceae archaeon | reverse complement strand
AATAGGGGTCGTTGCACTCCATACACTGCCTGGAACAGCAAACGCATTGGGTATAATCATTAACGCTTACACTTCCCGTATCCCCCTTATAGTAATAGCCGGGAGAAGCCCTTACACGGAAGATGGGAGTACAGCTAGTAGGAATTTACGTATTCATTGGACTCAGGAAGCTAGGGATCAAGGTGAAGTCGTCAGACAGTGGGTTAAGTGGGACTTCGAGATAAGGCGTGCCGAGCAGGTGGAAAAAGCCGTAAACAGGGCTTTTCAGTTAGCGTTTAGCGAACCTGCTGGGCCGGTTTACCTCATGATTCCCAGAGAGGTAAGTGTAGAAAAAACTGAGAGAAGGTACGAGAGACCTCTAGCTACTTTTTCTCCGGGTGTTAGAGAGGAGGATTTGGTCAAGGCTAAGAAGTTAATAGAGGAAAGCCGAAACCCCGTTATTGTCACATGGAGAGCTGGGAGGAAGAAAGAGTGGTTCGATAGCTTGAAGTCCTTTGCTGACGAGGTGGGTATCCCAGTTCTGAATTATGTAGGTGAAGTGGTAAATTATGAAGGTGAGATGGGAGTAGACTATTACGACCTATCTCAAGCCGACTTGGTCATAGTAGTTGAATCTGAGGTACCTTGGATCCCTAAAAAGGTGAAAGTCAAGGGAAAAGTAATAAGGGTCGACGTTGATCCCTCATATTCTTATATACCGTTTTATGGTTTCCCTTGCGACTTATGTGTACAGTCTACGGTATCAGAGTTCTTCTCTAAACTGAAGCTACCCGAAAAGAAGGAACTGAAAGAGAGGATTAAAGAACTCCATACTGAACAAGAAAAGAAGAAGGCAGAGGAGATTGAGAAGCTCAAAAAAATGAAGGTTGTTCATCCCAAGTTATTATCGTATTATGTGGGCAAGTTAGGCCTAGTCATATTTAACGAGTATCAATTTAATCCCAAATACGCACGCCTAGCTTTCGGACAATATTTCGCAGATCCAGGCTTCGGTCACTTAGGTTGGGCATTAGGGGGTGGTGTAGGTTATTCTATTGCTAGTGGAAGGAAAGTAGTAGTTACAACCGGTGATGGTGGTTTCATTTTCGGGGTTCCTGAGGCCTTTTATTACACAGTTACAACATATGGAGGTGATGTACTAGTAGTAATTTATGATAACGGGGGATGGTTAGCTAGTGCTGAGGCTGTAGACGAAGTATTTCCAGAGGGCTTAGCAAAGGCTAAAAAAATTTACCCTGGGGGAGATTTTAGAAGATATAACATAGGGGAGACTGTAAAAAGTTTTGGTGGATATTTTAAGTTAGTTGAGCGGCCTGAAGATATAGAGGATAGTTTAAATGAAGCGTTAAAATACAAGTTATCCGTAGTTCAAGTTATAGTTGAGAGAACTAGATAATAAATAATAACTTTTCTATTGTCTACGGAAATCTTGTTCTTAACTCTTTCTTTTTTTGGCATAAAAGAGTCTTCTCTCGTAGAGCGTGTAAGTTTAGTAATATTCCTTAAGTACATAAATACATTAATTCTTGTAAATACATTTCTACAATTATAATTTTTTTAAATACTAGAAAAATATATGAGAACGTTTTTCTTAAATTATAGTTAATGACAACGTTTGTAGTGATTTCTAACCTAACAGACAAGGGAGCTGAAACAATAGTAGACAAGCCAAAAAGAATAAAAGAGGTCAACGAAAAACTCAGCAAAATAGGGGCCAAGGTCAAGGAGCAATATGTATTATTCAGTGATTATGATTTTGTTAAGGAAAACATAAATTTTGTATTTATCGAAACATAAAAGTTCGACTGAACGATTATTAGAAAAAATTTAAGCTAAATTTTAATATTAGTAAGTATACAGTACATCTCTAGGGATAGTTATGGGTGTTTATTCACACGATGTTACAATCCAAACTTCTAAGGATAGAGTAGTAAGCTTACTGACGGATCCCTTCCTCCTCACCGGAGTCTTTGGTCATATCAACATACTACAAGTTTATGACAAAAAAGAAGGAAAATATGTGACACCTTCTTCACTTTCAGGCTTCTCGAACAGGTTCTTAGTAATATACATCTTCGGTACACCAGACACAAAGATGAACTTCTTTGAAGGGGAAATGGAAGGGCCAGTTTACTCATCAGAGGGTGTAATTTATAGAGGATGGACAAAAGACCAGAAATTTACTTGGGAAATGAAACTCCAAACCAAGGCAATAAAGCCTATGGAAACGCTTGTAAGAATATTTATGACTGCTGACTACAAGGTATCTGGTCTAGATAAAATACTAGGGAGGAGTCCTTTCGCCTTAGCTCAACATATGGTAGAAGATCACATAGTGCCATACTTAAAATACTATCTTAAGACCCAGAGCGACATTGGAATAGAAGGTATAACACCGACAAAACTACTGGAAGAACAAGGCACATTTAGCCAAATATTACCAAAGATAACAAAAGCAAGTGCAGACGTAGAATACGGAATAGTAGTAATAAAAGGAGAAGACGTAAACGGAAGAATATTAATTAAAAACGGAAGAATTGTGAAAATAAATGTGAATTACAAAGGACGAATAATACAAGGACAAGACGCTATTCTTGAACTAGTAAGTTTATCCGATACAGTCAAAGCAACACTTTACGCAGTATATATAGATGAAGTGTTGATGACTAAACTCGAAAAATACGCACTCAGTAATACTTTTCAAGAAATCAGCCCTGAATGAATTAAAAATTAGGAGTAAATTGTTTATTTTGTATAATTTTTATCAAATCTAAATTGCTAGTTTATAAAGCGGGAATACATTTAGTTTTTTATTGAAAGTATAATTTAATGAATGAAAAAATAAAGAAAGACAAACCAGACTTAATACTTGACCTAAGAGGAGAACCTTGTCCGGAGCCCCAGATAGAGATCGTAAAAAGACTCAATCAGATGAAAGAGGGTGAAGTTATTGAGATTATAAGTGATAACGAACCAGCAGAGCTTTCGATACCAATGATCTGCGAGTCTAGAGGTTATCCATGCGAAATAAAAAGGGATGGTAACACTTTTAGAATTAGGATCCTCAAAACTAAGTGATTTTTTTATTACTTAGTAGAGAGTAACTTCTTAAATCGTAATGCATCATCAAAAGAGTAGATGTTATTGAACATTACGTACGACCCGTCGGTTACCATGTTCTTCAATACTTCGAGGTCGTCGTCGGTATACTTGTAAGAATAGTTCACTTCACCTTTTCCTATACCGTGAAGTCTGTAGTATTTCACCGTTGTTAATGAAGTGTGCTTGAAGGGGTCTACTACGTGGATCACACCGGACTCCTCTACGACCTTCCTCAATAACTCCAGCTCATTATACCATTCTCCCCTAGGTTCCCAACCATATTTGAATTTCTTGTCAAGGATGGAGAAATAGTCTATGACAGCCCTAGCGTTACGGTCGGACGGTTTAAAGGACGCAGGAGACTGGAAAATGACTATCCTAGCGTTCAACTCCTTTGCCTCCCTTAACGTGATCTCAGTAGCTTCCTTAACTTCCTTAGTATCCTTAAACGACCCGTAATTTTTAGCATCTCCGAACTTATGTTTCATTCTCTTGTAGGTACTCGTGTTATACTCATGAGTTATTATTTGTAGCGCCTTTATTGTGAGCTCTACATTGTTTTCTTCAGCTAACTTCCTCCATTTTTGCAATTGAATGTCACTAACAATGTCGTAAAATGTTTGTTGTACCTCTAAGGCGTCAAAATACCTGAAGTGTTTATAGGTGAAACCGCAAGTACCTACCTTAATCATAATGTAAATCTTACAGTGGACGTTTAAAAACCGGATTCCCTTAACACCTAATTCCTAGTTCATCCTTAACTTCGTTAAGGACTTCGTCTTTCAACTCACAAAGCCACTTAAGATATAGCGAAAAGTAAGGGATGAATGAGAAATAAGAAATATTAGGGTATTTCTTCACGTACAATAGTTACCTCATATTTTCTAAAATTTCTCTCTATAATACTTAGTCTTTCTACTTCAATCTTCATTCTCGGTGAATAATCTTTTAAACATAGAATTAGTCTTTAATCTAATAATGTTTTTCGGTAAGTTAATATCCGGTTTGGCTGGAGGAATTTTTGAATTATTTTTCTTTGTAAACGACCTATCTATATTTGCGGATATTTCTTATCACCTAACTCACATGTCCTCAATATTATTAGGCGTATTTCTTCACATAGTTGTGGCCGTAGTTGTTTTTACAATCGGGGTGACTATTATTGAGGCGAGTGGTATAAGGCCAAACAATATCCCGTCTTCGATAGTACTCGGACTCCTTTTCGGTTCTTCCGTCCTCTCCATTTTCAGTTTACCGATTCATTTAATCCTCCTACCTTATACGATCACATTACCGTACATAATAGCTCATCTTACTTATGGTTTGGTGTCTTACTTAATTTATTACTTGTTACAACGCAAATAGAGGACGAGTTTATACAACCTTTCATGTTTCAAAAACGAGGTTATGTCTACACAGTCCTCTTCATTACTCCTTTTTCTCCTTGGCTTGTAGTCTTGAAGGCTTCTCTAAAGCTCTTTATTATACTCAGTAAACCTATGAGTCCAACAGCCATTACTACCAACAGGAAGCCGACATCTATAGCGTCGAGGTTAGGAATCGAAATCCCGGTTGAAATTGCAAAGTTGTCTATCTGCGGCAATACTATTATCAGTGCACCGACTACCATGAACACCAAC
>JAPYVG010000130.1 GCA_028277025.1 Sulfolobaceae archaeon | reverse complement strand
TGGGGACCGAGGGAGGTCAATGAAACTATTCTCTTCAATTCTTATAAGCATTACGCTGATTTTAGTTCTCTTCTTTATCATGCTACAATTAGAATTCTCCTTATCAGAATTAGAAAGTAAACTGGGGTGTTTAAGGTGAGAAAATGATTATCGGTATAGGAAAATCTCCGTTAGCAGACTTCGTTAATAGAAGTTTTAGTAAATATGAGAACGTTTATGCTTACCCCAGGTTCTTCGATAATAAAGTTCTACTTTTAGAGAATAGAGACAGAGCATATATTCATTATATTAAATTGTTAATAAGGAATATAGGCAAAGTAAAGATAGCGTTATGGCCAGATTATATCTCATACAGAGCTGCAGCAAAGATAGTTAACCTGGACTTGTTACATAATATAAACTTCATAGTTCCTATTCATGATATCAAAGACATTGAAATAGGAGAAGAGTTAGAGGCCCAGGGTTTCAGGGTATTCTACGGATACGCATCTGATAATAAGTACCGGAACTATGAGCTTATTGACTTCTTAAAAATAGTTAAAGGGGAAAAATGGTATTTAGGGATTAGCAGCAAAAGGGAGCTCAAAGAAGCTCTAACATTCGGTTTCCAGGGTATGGACATCACAGGCTTCTTACTAGCGAGTAAAAATGAGCAGAGAAAAGACCCTAAAGTCCTAAGGAGGAACCTGGAGGACCTTTTGAGGACTATTTCTAAGCCCCAGGGTAGGCAAAGTAGTATTCTAGAATTTTTCCGTTAAATTGGGGTGTTTAATTCTAAGAGGTGATGATGATGCCCGAGGGCAATTGCACCGAAGTAAAAATCCCAGACACGGAGTTAGTGTTTACTATTTGTGTAGACGCCCTCGGGCTGAAATTAATCCATAATAATAAGGAAGTAACAGTAGACCTGAAGGACTTCGAAAACACGCTAGCGCTACGGGCCATCCTAGACCAGGAGTTCGGGATCGACTTAAAGGATCCGTTGAACGGTAGGACGGCGTTTTTCCTCCAGCAAAACATAAATATCGATAAACTCATTAATTCTCTTAATAAAGATAAGGCTATTCCTAAACCCAATGTATGCATTCATTTTAACGATAGATATGGAGAGTGTGATAAAGAAGTAGTCCTAGAAGATGATGGCCTCAAATTATTCAACTATTCATTTTCAACAGAAAAGAAAGAAGCCGAGAGAGTCCTAAACGACCATTACTACTTAGTAAAAGGCAAAATTAAAAAGATAAGGAAGATAAAACTGAAGGGGATACCAGTCCACGAGAACTTACTTAAAGTAGATATAGATAACACAACACTAATAGGAGACCTAGAGGAAATTCTCGATTCTCTGAAGAACTTCGCGTTAGATCATACAAAGAGACATTATGTTTCACAGTTCCTTTATGATAACATGACAATTGAGGAAGAAATGTATTATAGCCCTGGTCCATGGATTGTAAGTAATAAAATCGAAATCGCCGAAGTTCCTGGATACTTACCACCTTGGAAGGATTTTGTCAAATATGAGTTACCGGCCGGCGGAAACGTAGAGAACGGAATAAAGCTCCTTGTTAGTATCATAAACGGGTATAAGAATCCAAGCAAAGCTATGGCAGTCATAGCTTACGGAATAATTGCTTGGGCGAAGCATTTCTTCGTAGAGAATTTTCAGTATTTTCCTCACATGGTAATTTCAGGGCCTAACCAAACGGGAAAGTCGTTATTGGTCGATATATTGAGGACGTTATATAACTTCTGGGATGAAGAGAAGTCTCCTAAAAGCGATTTTCAACTAAGGAAGATCTTAGCAAAGACAACTATACCGGCAATGTTTACTGAGGGGAATTTCTTCTCATCATTTGTTCAAACAAATGATAAACTCCTATCTACACTTACCGTAGCTGCCACATCTAACGTAATTTTGGAAGGAGGTAGCAAAGAATACGGGGGAGTGTTTTTAGCTATAAGGTCATTAATTGTACCAGCTAATAACACAGACGTCGAGACCTTGGCCCCCTACGTACGTGATAAGATGATAATAATAGATATCCCACGAGACGAAGGATATACTGATACTCACGAGATTAAAACACCGAGAAGGATGACGAAAGAAGATAAACTTGACATGGCTGCAATTATGAGGGAAGTTTTTAACATTTTTGAAAGGAAGATCAATGAGATTAGACAAGCGTTAAACGTTGCAAGTAGGGAAGACGCTGTAAAATATTACATCACATTAGGATATTCAATACTCTCAGAAATAGCTTCAAAATACGGAATAAAACTTCCTGAACCTTACATTCCAGGGTTCAATGAAAGCGATGACGACTTTAATGAAGTAGTAAAAGGAGCCTTCTTACAGTTCGTCAACGAAAAGAAGCAGAACATAATTAAGACCTCTGATAGGGATCATGTAGATGTAATAGACCCCATTGACCCTGAATCTGCTCTACAAAACTACGGTTTCTTCATCAGCACTAAACACTCAACCATAGTCTTCAATATATCATTATTAACGGAATATTCAATGGAGCTCACAAGGAAATACGGCCTCCCTAAACTATCGTGGAGAAGGATTTCAGAAATTTTAGGAGTCAAGAGGACCAGGTTAACTAGATACGGTCCAACTCTTAATAACGTATTTGAGTATCAATTTAAGGATAACAAAGAAACGTATTGCAAATCTCTAGATATGAAAGAGGTTAAAGAGGAAGATATAGAGTACTGTAAGGAGTATGGGTATTACGACACTGAGAATAAAATATTCAGGGTATTTAATGACGATAAAACGACGTCGGGTTATTGAATACCTAGCTAATTCTATCGATAATTTTTCTCAATTTTGTAATAAATATTCTAACTTCCGTTAAACTCCCCAGTTTAATCCAAAATATTTGAATATAATAAGAGAAATTTATCCAAATATAATTAAAATATATGACAAAAATTGGGCTAATATTCGTTATTATTCAATTATTATTTGCTTGAATTTTATTTTTGGGTGCAACGTGTGTAATTTTCAACTTTATACAGTAAAAAGTTTCTAAAAAGCGTTACACACGTTAGCCCTTACTTTCTTTCAATTTTATATAAAGATTAGGTTAACGTGTGTAACGTGTGTAATTTGATGTTACGAAAAATAACGTTCATGTGTAACGTGTGTAACGTGTGTAACGGGATACCCCCATTTCTGAAAATTTTTAGTAAAAATGGGGATAGGGGGTATCTCTATATAGCCTTACACACGTTACACACACTGCCGTTCTTTTAGGTCTTTTAGAAATTCAATTTTTCTCAGCAAACTGGGGAGTTTAATTCAAAACCGAAATGGAAAATTAATAAATAGGGATATGCTTAATATAGTATTATGGAAGTTATCCCAAGAAAAGGTTATACCATAGACGAATTGACCAACTCAATGACAGACGACGAATACAGAAAGGCCCTAGAGTTTCACAAATTCCTTGTCAACATAACTAAGTGTAATAATGGAGTTTTAACTATAGAGAGAAAGAAGTTAATCGATATTGCAGCTGCTTATATGGAATGTTCACCCCTGGAAGCCTATACAATTATAAAGAAAATGCATAACTATGGTTGGATAAAAACCTTGGATAAAGACTATATTATAGTTAACTTGGAAAAGAAGATATGATTTTTTATGAAGAGAAGGAGGAGACTTTTTATACAACAAAGCAGCTTAGCACCCTGGGCCTACACTTTCACTCTTCTGTTTTTCATTCTCTGAACTCTTAGTAGTAGTTATTACCAGTAGTTGAATTTTTCTTAGCAAACTGGGGAGTTTATTATAAAATCAATATCTGGACCAGTCCTATTTTCAATTTATTTCTTTATATTAACAAAAATAAGGTACTGAAAAGTACGTTAGGCCTTAGCAGCATAGTACCAGGCCGTACAGTTCGGTACCCTGGATTTATGCTCCTTTTAATTTTTTGTTATAATATATGGGACCGAATTTTTCTCAGTAAACTGGGGAGTTTATTGAATTTTTCTAACGAGAGTAGAAAGCCAGGATCCCAGTATTAGCGCTTATACTGCTTACTTAACAATTTTTCAAAATTCAATGAGAAGATAAGCTTAATAGTTGAAAAGATGAGTAATGAATCAGGGATGAGGGGGTCAGGTCAGCATCCGGACGTCCTATCATAGTTCAACTCGTGTTGTGTACATCATCCCCTCATCCCCATTTCTACTTCTGCAAAAACATGTTTAAAAATCTTTTTGTTTTTATCTTTGCCCTTTTATTATCACAATATGAATATTAATACAGTCCTTTTATTTCATTCTAAATTTTTTATGTACTCTGTGTACTTTAATATTAGGGTTACTGGTTATGTTAATCGAGGACAGAATTTATCGCTCAATTAAATTACTGCTTTACACTGCTAAAGAGGAGAATACGCACATCACTCCCACTAAGCTGCAGAAGATTTTCTTTTTACTTGAGAAGGAGAAAGGGATTCAGTTAGGACTGGATTTTAAGCCTTGGTTCTTCGGCCCTTATTCGTCGAAATTACAAGATTACGTCGATAGACTAATCGAATTGGAGGAAGTCGACGTTGAAGAGGAGGAAGTAAGAGACCCGTTGAGCGGGGAAATAATAGGGTACATAAAGAATTACGTTTTAAAGAGTGAGTTAAAGCCTGAGGAAGAGGAAAAGGAGATTGAGATGTTTTTCAGAGAATGGGTTAGGAAGAGTAGGACTGAGATCCTAAACTACGTCTAC
>JAPYVG010000129.1 GCA_028277025.1 Sulfolobaceae archaeon | reverse complement strand
AATTAATGTTGTAGTTAAGGATTTATTAAGGCTAAATATAGGTAGTGCAATTGTGAATAAAAGAGAGATCGTTACTTTAAAAGATCTAATAGAATATGCCTCAAGAAATTTAATAAAGGAATAAAGATTAGTTAAATTATGCTTAATCTTTTTCGCTGTCCTATTGACGGCTCACACTTTAAGGACAAATGGATTTGTGAGAACGGTCATTCGTTTACGGAAATAGATGGGATAATAGACTTCATGAAGGACGAAAAAGTCGAGAACCCTGACATACTAGAGAAAGTAGCAGGGATTTATGAGCAATTATGGGCTCCTATTGGTATGTTTTTGACTTCTGGCGGGAAGACATACTCGTCTATAATGAGAAGTTCAGGAGAATATGTATCAGGAAATATTGTAATTGATATAGGAACTGGTACTGGAAAATTATTCGACTATACTAAATGCGAAGTATGCATCGGAATAGATATTTCGACTAAATTTCTGAGAATTCTGAAGAGAAAACGAAGTAATGTTGTAGCAGTTAGAGCTAATGCAAATAGATTACCCTTTAATAACGAGATAGCTGACGGTATATCGGCTATGTTTGTCTTGCATATGATCCCTTCGAAAGCCGTAGTGTTGAATGAAATTTTCAGAGTGTTAAAGGGAAAAGGTAAGTTTGTCTCATCTGTATTAACAGATAATAATTTGTTCAGTAGGTTTCTTGCAAAATGGTGGAAATTAGAACTGTTTCCAGTAGACTATTATATCGAACTACTAAAGGAAGTAGGATTTGAAAAAATAGAATATCAGAAAATCGGTGCTTGGACTTTATTTAAATGTGCCAAGCCTTAAATAGGCTCAGGGAGTACAGTAGAAAACTGACACCGTTTAGAGCGTTGAGTATTATTAAGATAGGACTTGTATATAGGAAAGAGTAAGCTAATACATATATTCCGAAGGTTAGGAAGAACAGAAATATGGCAATATTGGTAAATGAGGAGAACTCTCCAGACCCGGTCATTAGAGAGAAAAGTTTTGTACTACCTGTTGTAGAGTAAAACAACCTTTCGATACCAAAAAATAGCCCTAAAAAGTAAAACGGATAAGGATTTAACGTATATAGAACCTCCGTAAAAGAGACATGAACTTTTATAATTAATACTAGCGATGTAATGAACATTAATGTGCCAATGAGGAGATTTAATCCTCTTTTAGTTATTCTGTCAATTGTTGGATTGGCCATGCTAATAACCCCACCGGTGTTTGACCTAACTCGATATCCAGTAACTCACCTAAAAATATTCCCCCTAAAGTTCCTAGAATTAATCCTGCAATACCAGCTAATTGATAACCTAATAACGCACCTAAACTCCCACCGGTTACTTTGCCTAAATACTGGTCTTCTATTTTGTATATTTTAGCGAAATCATAGCTACCACTCTTCCCTTCCTTTGATAATAAATAAGCAAAATCCATAATTGCTTCTTTCACCTCATTTATATCATTACTTCTATAGACAGCCGTATATTCTTCAATTCCTCTATCCCTCTTAAAGTAAATTGGAATAAATCCTGATTTTGAAAGTGTTTTCAATGAATTTGTAAATTTACCATTGCTATTAACTTTAAAAATCACTTTATACATATACTGTATTCTACGTTTAGTAGTAAATATTTTTTCATCTCCGTTGCATTGATACGAAAATAAAACCTCAACCTTTAATTCTTGTTGTTACAAACTTAACTATGGATAGTTATGGAGACGAATGGAGATAAGAAAAAATACTATGCTGTTACTGAGATCGAATCGGTAGAAGTTCCCTCTAAATTTAGCAGTAGCAGATATCATGAGCACATTTCATCAGCTATTGATGAGGCTCTAAAAAAGACTGTGGACTATCTAAAAGCTGAGGGTTATGAAGGTAAGTTCAGTGCAAATATCAACGTATTCGTTAGAGAGAACAAATCAGTAAGGTTAATACAAACAGTCAAGACAAAAATAATAGTGGAATAATGGAAACCGAGGAGTTATCGGAACCTCTGGAAAATTATCTGAAAGAGATTTATGAGCTTGAGGAATTGAGAGGCTACGCTAGAGTCTCCGACCTAATTACTATTTTTCAGATTTCCCCTGGGACTATAAGTAAAGCTTTGAACAGACTGGAAAAATTAGGATTAATCATCAGAAAAGATAAGAAAATTTTACTTTCAGACGAGGGAAAAAGAATAGCAGAAAGGCTCATCAAAGCTCATAGGCTTTCAGAGAGACTCCTCACTGACATTTTAGGTTTGGACTGGATAAGAGCTCACCAAATAGCTCACAGGCTTGAACATATATGGCCTGACGATGTGTTAGAGAGAATAGATTCAGTGTTAAACTATCCCAAGATATGCCCTCACGGACATCCGATACCAGGAAGAGGAGTTATAAAAGGAGAGATAATGACTAATATTAAACCAGGTGAGGTAGTTGAGGTTCTAATGATCGTTAAGGAGGAAGAATGGATTCTAGCTAAAGCTGGTGAAGTAGGTCTTCTACCTGGCAATAGGTTCAGAATTGTAGAAAAGAAAGATAATGGTGATATAGTCTTAGAGGATATGAGTGGAAAAAAGTACGAAATACCTAAAGTTCTAGCTGAACAAGTGATGGTAAATGGAAAGCCTAACGGAGCTTGAAAAGAAGATATTAGTTCATATTTATAAATACGGCCCAGATAACCCTTGGTATATGGCTAGAAGACTGCTAGGAGAGTCGGGATGGGCACCTAAATATAACGAAGACGAGATCGAGAAAGCGTGTAAAGACCTAGAGGACAAAGGTTTATTACAGAGGTTTCAAGGGGCACTTAAGAGAAGCGTAACATCCTCGGTTAAACCTTGGCTTAAAGTAAAAGCTAAGGAGTTGGATCACAAGCCTAAAGGGATATATTACGACTTAACTAAAAAGGGAAAGAAACTAGCGTCTGAGCTATATAAGGACTACTTTAAGAAGGATTAGAAATGTTTTTGGACAGTAAAGTGAAAGAAATTGTGAAAAGAATTCTTGATTATAGTGACTCTTATAAGGCTTTATCAAGCAAGGTAAGAATTTCCAATGGGAAAATAAACGTAGAAGGTCATTCCTTTATAGCTCAAAAGCCTCTTCTCGTGTCTGTTGGTAAGTCTGCCTTAAAAATGGCGAAATTTTTCCTCGATAAAATGAAAATAGAAAACGGTATTGTAATTACACCAAAAGGTCACACAAACGTCGAGCTACCCTTAGAGGTGTTAGAATCCTCACACCCAGATATTACAGAAAGTAGTTACGAAGCGGGTAAAAAAGTTATCAATTTGCTATTTGAGGAAGATTACGACTCGCTGATTTTCTTGATCTCAGGAGGAGCTTCAGCTCTAATGGAGTATTCTGACATTTCTTTAAATTATCTTAAAGAAATTAATAATGCTCTGGTTACATCGGGTTTAAGTATTGAAGAAATAAACATAGTAAGAAAACACCTTTCTCTCATTAAGGGTGGTTGGTTAGCGCAGTACTCAAAATCTCCTATTTTAACGTTGGCTGTCAGTGATGTACCTGGAGGTGATCTTTCGAGTGTAGGCAGTGGGCCTACAATCTTAGACTTCTCTACAAAAGATGAAGCCGAGAGGATTATGAAAGATATAGGCTTAGAGAAATATATGGGGTTTCTGAAAGAGACACCAAAGACGTTAAAAGTAAAAAGCTACACCTTTAAGATTCTCGACATTGAAACTGTGTTAACGAGATTGAAGTCTGACATAGAGAATTCAGAGATGTTAAGCAGCGAAGTAAGAGGCGATGCGTATTCGTTTGGTGTTCAATTAGCAGGCATAGTGAATACTCAGCTCAGGGTTTCTAATGGAAGAAAAGTCTTGTTAATGGGGGGCGAACCCGACGTAAAGATAACAAGAAAACACGGAAAAGGAGGGAGAAATGGTGAAATTTGCTTGGGCTTTCTTAAATATATTAAAGCTAATGCAAGGCTTTATGCCATTGCCACTGACGGTATTGACGGAAATAGTGAATATGCAGGTTGTTATGTGGATAACGAGTTAAAAATTAACAGCGTAGATATCCATAATGCGTTAATAAATCATTCGTCCTATGAACTTCTTGAGAAATACGGTGTCACAATAAAAACTGGTTTCACAGGGGATAATGTTAACAACGTGTATATATTGGATATAGGGGATTAAATTCATACAAATTAGAATAAAATTTTCTATGTAATTTCTACTTAATTTTTATCCCTTAGGTAAGAAATATTACCTCTGTGTTTTTTAAAATTTTCAATTCAACAAAGATTCAAAAAATGTTAACTATACTTTATTTACTTTATAATATTTAATCTTTTCCTAAAGTAATATTTATTAATAGTAATATCACTATTTAGTAATATGAATAAAGGAACAGAAATTGCTAAGGCCATATCTTCTTATATCATAATAGCGATAGTCATTATAACGGTAATAGCAATATCGGGTATTTTATTACTATATCATCCTACTAGAAGTTCTAGTATTTCTGCAACATTATCAATGTCATCTACTTATTCCTCTATGACGACAACTAGTTCAACTACCTTTACTTCATCCGTTACAACACCTTCAACGGCTAACAATAATATTGTCGTAGTTTATGTCGCTGGGGCTTATAAAGTGATATTTGATTATTTGGCTACACAATTTGAAAAGCAATACGGTATTCCAGTTGATATAAATCTTGGTGGTTCTTTTGGATTAGCGGCTGAAAT
>JAPYVG010000127.1 GCA_028277025.1 Sulfolobaceae archaeon | reverse complement strand
TGCTTGTAAAGTTAATTGAGGTTCATAACCCATTATGCTCACAAAATATGAAGGCCATACCCAGACTACAGTATAACTTGATACCGGACAAGGGAATACCATTTGCAGTACTGAATATGGCGTATAGGGAGCGAAACTCCACGTTGAGCCTATTATTGTAATAAAGACTAGGAGAGAAATGTAAGCAAACTTCTTTTTACCGTCATTTAATGTCAAGTATAAGAACATTATCACGAAAGTTAAGATAGCACCAATCCACCATATAGTTACCGCTGCTACCGACATTACTACTATCCCGAAGAGTACCTTAGTTAATGGGTTAAGCTTGTAAAGGAAAGTTTTCCCGCTTTCGTACCTCGTTATTTCCATTAATCCTTTTAATCCTAATACTGTTAGGAGTAAGCCTATAGGTAAAGCTACTCCGTAGAAGAATAAGAACCAACTAATGATAGTCTGAGTAAAAGGATTCTCATAAAGAAAACTCCAGGGTACCAAGCTTGGTCACCACGTATTCAGTTGGGGGATAAATTCCTAGATCTTCTCTCAAAAAAGCCTCCTCTGGAGTTCCGTTAAATACAATTTTACCGTCTTTCATTACAAGCACTCTGTCGCAGAATTTATCAACAAACCTTGAATCGTGAGTTACTATGAGGAACGTGTAACCTTTTTCCCTCAAATCCTGAACTTCTCTTCCTAAGATCTCTCTGTGATACCAATCTTGGCCACTAGTAGGTTCGTCCATTAATAATATCCTTGCTCCAGAGGCAATGATCGACGCCATTGCAACCCTCCTCCTTTGCCCCATTGATAATAAAAGAGGGTCGTCATACCTTACTCTTTCTAAGGAAAACATTTGAAGGATATTGTTCAACTTCTCTTCAGAAAAGGTTTTCCTATTCTTCATTGCAAACGCTACTTCGTCTTCAACTTTCCTCTTTACAAACATTATATCAAAGTTTTGAGGTAAATAACCTATGTAACTTCCTCTTTCGACAAGTCCCTTCTTGCTTAAGTCCTTTCCTTCTACAATAAGTTTAACCTCGGACTTTAACTTTCTATCTAGCATCCCCATTATTGCCTTAAGCAAAGTAGATTTTCCTGCACCGTTATTTCCCATTAGCGCTACTATCTCTCCTTGTTTTATTGAAATTTCAGTATCTACAAGTGTCTTACCTTGTTTAGTCCAAACTTTAACTTTAGCGTAAAGCACCTCCCTCTCTCCTTTTCTCCTGCGAGGAGGAACGTACTTATATCCCTTTAGTAATTCTTTACTAAAGCTTCTCGCTCCTACTTTCTTTAAATAAAGATAATAATCTGGAATTTCTACTCCAGCTGATGCTAATAAATCAGAACTTTCAACTAATTCCTCTTTTGGAACATCTAGAACTATTCTCCCTTTATCTATTAGGACTATCCTATCAACATAAGGTAGAACTCTCTCAAGCTTGTGTTCAACTATTATCAAACTCCTCCTTTCTTGCCTAAAGTTTTTTATTAAGGAGAAGATCTCTGCAGTGCCTTTGGGATCTATATTAGAAGTAGGCTCATCAAGTATTAATGCCCTAGGTCTCATTGCTAATATTGATGCTAAGGCTACTCTCTGCATTTCTCCACCAGAGAGAGTATTAGTGTCTCGATATAGCAAGTGAGAAATCCCAGTAAGTTTTGATGCCTCATTTACCCTTTCTATTATTTCCTCTCTAGGTAACATGAAATTTTCTGGGCCAAAGGCTATCTCGTCTATTACGGTATAATTAAAAACTTGAGTTTCAGGATCTTGAAGAAGCGTTCCTACGAGCTTAGCAGTCTCATAAATGGGCTGTTTTCTAGGGTCTTTACCGTAAACTGAAATTTCTCCAGTTTCTTGAGCACTTATCATATTTGGAATAACTCCGTTTATAGCATTTACTAGCGTCGATTTTCCTGAGCCCGACTTTCCGACAATTAGTACCGATTCTCCATCTTCTATCTCAAAATTATCTATTACTAAAGATGGTTTACTTCTACCTAGGTAAGTAACTTGAAAATCTTTGATTTCGACAAACTTCACGATCCCACCGCTCTAGCTACGAATATTGCTATAATAGCTCCAATTACCCCAGCTATTGCGTCCCCTGGAATGTAAGCGTAAATATGGTAGTATATATAACCCCAATTAGCTATTTTAGCCTCAATAAATGGCCTGAAAAAGCCGTCGTAAAAAACTGGATCTGGAAAAGCCCAAAGAGTTCCAATTATTGCACCTTCTATTGCTCCAACTATAAAAGTTAACTTAGTAATTGATGTCGAGAGAGTTGGGGTATCTTCCTCAACTGACTGCATTGTGTCCTTTTGGATACTCTGTGTCGGCGGTTTTGTAGATGAAGGTGCAAAGCTTGGCAATCCGAATATTCTTCCACCGGTCGCAGCTATCATTAAATCTACAAATAGCCCGTAGGTAAATGTTTCGTAAATAAAGTACATTGGTTCTCCTCCAAAACCGTAATGAAATATGTCGCTTAGAACGTCAAAGATAAACAACGTGAGCATTCCTACTCCAACTTTCCTTACTAGTGCTGCAACGATGAACACTATTATAATCCTTCCCCAAAAGCCAACAGATACAAAAGGATTTGACGGAATAAATCTGTCTAAAAAGCCCGCAATATAGAATTCCCAGGCTACAGCAAAAGCTGAGCCTATTCCTATGTATATTAAATCTAGTGTATTAAATGCTTTTAACCCTCCTCCTCTTTTACCTAAAAGAAATGCAACAGCTAACGCAACTAAGAAATATAATAGAACGAGTTCCCAAGGTATTTCTCCTGGTTCATTTACTGCCCCTGCTATACCATTAAAACCCATAATTCCTCTTGATTCCTTTGAATAATGATTTAAAAAAGATTTCCTTTATAGTTAAAGTAAAATATTTAGATCTATATAGCTATAATAAGAAATCTTTATAATATAATATTACGATAGCGTACGATTATCTGAAAACTTTTAAAGCGGACTAGACACAGAAATATACTTTAATAATTCTATAGCTTTTACATGTCCCAGCTTTTTCCGCCATTCTATTATTCTTCTTACAAATTTACATAGTAAATCTATGAAATATTTATTGCTTATTCTAACTATCTATAAGTGTGTACTGATATTATGAGAACTTTCTCAAATCCTTCTGCATTAAGCATTGAGATTCTTTTAGTTTTTATTGCAACTTGTGCAGACATAGATATAAATTCCTTAGTCGTAAAACAATAACTTGCTGCGTGGATATCTTTTAGGTTTATAAATTGTGAACATTCTTTAGCTACTACCCTATAATTTATAGTAGTTAATCCAAGCTCTTTAAGAAAAGTAGAAAGGACACCCTCAGTATATATATCTCAGAGTTAGATGTATGGAATGAGCTATTGTAGACAAGAGGCTGTGTTTACAAAAAGTAAACTATTTTACTTTACACGATAATATTAAATTATGGGTAGGAGTGTAGTAATCTCTGTAAGAATCCCTGAGGAGCTGAAGGAGGAGTTGGAAAAATATAACATTGACGAGGCCGAAGTTATAAGGAGAGCTTTAATAAATGAAGTAAAGAAAGCCAAGGCTAAAGAGCTGGAGAAGGAGTTAAATGAAATTAAGGGAGTTTTGATTAAAATACCTGCTGAGGAAGTAATCAAAGAAATTAGAGAAGACAGGGAAAGCAGGTGAATAAAAACATAGACTAAAGAGGATTATATTTGAATGTTGCTTCAAGGTAGATAACGCTTGAGTTATGTGTTTGATTCCTCGTCGATTTATACCTTGCTAACTAAGGGTAAAATTGAACCTCTCGGAGGAAATTATACAGTCTTTCTTGCGAAGTTCGAACTGGGAAATATAGTTTGGAAAGAGGTGTTTCTTCATAAGAGGATAACTAGGGAAGAGGGGTTAAGGCTCCTCTTTTTCATTTCCAAGGTATTGAACACTATGAACTTGGAGGACGTAAACTGTATAGAGGCAGAGGAGATTGCTATAGATTTTGGGATAACTTTTTACGACGCTTCCTACGTTTGGTTGGCAAGAAAGCTCGATTTACCTTTAGTTAGTGAGGATAATAGGCTCAGGGAAGCGTTAGGGAAGAAATTGGAAGTTTTGTCCGTAGATGAAATAAAGTGAGGATATAAAGGAGATTTCCGAGCTATTCTGTCAAAGCTTTAGTTAGCTAAAGATGTTTGGTCTTAAAATGCGGGACTCTTTTAATCCCTAAAATATGTCAATCTGCCTAATGATCTGATGTCTCCCCTTCCTATAACGGTAGACCCAAAATCATATTAGAAAAAATATTTCTGATAGGATAATATCGAATTCATAAAAGATAAAGAAATTTATAAGAGTGTAAAGAATTGGAGAAAGCGTTTAAGGTGAGGGAGATAGAGTATTACCACGGGAGATGGGAATATGGTAACACCCGGTCTCCCTCACCAAAATAATATTCAACAAATAGGATATAAATTACTTTCCATGTTGAACTTTAAGGGAAAGAAAGGAGAAGAGGTAGCAAAAACTCTCATCTCTGCGTGTTTGTGGAATGACTCTGTAGAGAATAAGGCCAGAGCGTATGACGTATCCCCACAGACCGTGAGGAACTACGTAGAGAAACAAGGGATGGAAGTAATTGACAGCAGTTATGGGAATCTTAGGGAGGTAATACGAAAAACTCGGTATTAGCGAGAAGTTTTTATTTTTCAACGTTGTTCTACTGAAAGATGTTGAAGGAAAAGGTTGAGTTGGCTAGGGAGAGGC
>JAPYVG010000126.1 GCA_028277025.1 Sulfolobaceae archaeon | reverse complement strand
CTATTGAAACTCCGTATTTGGTAAATAAGTGATAAATTGTTTCTCTATTTTTAACAAAAACTTCTATTCTTACGTTTTCCTCACTAAATGCCTTCCTATACGCATTAACGAAAACAGTGTGCGGATATACGTCGTATATCAGTAAGTCTATGTCCTTACTCTCAAAGGCCATCCCTAAATTTACATATATTATTTGAGACCCATAAATAACCGCGGGTATCTCTAATGAGCTATAAAACTTCTGCAAAATAGGAATCCATATGGATGGAGAGAACTTCATACTAGCCAAAAGATTCCACACCCTTTAGCTATGTAACGTATAAATTCCTTATCATCTATTGGAATAAAGGGGCTTCTCTTCCCTTCAATATTAAAATTACACGATTCTCTTAATTCCTCACAGGAATGAATATTCAGCCAATCCTCCACCAAATCATTACAATTATCAATTAAGTATTTAACGTGCTGCATGTATTCCCTCACATTCGGGAATTTAGGAGAAAAATCTTTAGGAATCCACCTCAAATAATCAGTAAGTACTAAAATAGCAACCTTGTCCTTATTCTTAATAGCCTCATCCATAAGAAGCTCCCACTCATCTAACGATTGTACATTATACAACTCCTCAAGCCTCATACAATACTCTACTAAATCCCGCAATAATAAATTTTCCAAGAATTAAACAATGAGTTAAAAGATACTTTGCCGTTGTCAGCAGTTTCCGATAACCGTAAGTTTATATTATTTGTTATCATTTATCATCTAACTATCCTTTCATGAAGTTTATAGACTTTTATGTTAGAATAGAGAGCACCACCATGAACTCTATGTGAGAGGGAGGAAGGCACCCAATGGAACTATCCATGTCGTGGCTCGCTCCCTAACCTAAACGTGGGGAAGGAGTGATGAGGACGAGTGATTAATAGTCATTAAAAGTGGCTATTAGTTACGATGAAGGCCGTTGTTAGCAGTTTCCGATGAGCCGTAAAGTTTATATTATTTCATCATAAAATTTTATACAATGCTAAGACCTAAAGAAGTATGTCAACGCCTAGGAATTTCATACGCAACACTCAGAGAATATGTTAAGAAAGGGTACATAAAACCCGTGATACTAGAAACTGGGAAGTGGAGGTTCAAGGAAGAAGACGTCGAAAGACTGGTGGGGATTGTTAGAAAGAGGAAAGTGATCCTTTACGCAAGAGTATCATCAAATACACAAAAAGATGATCTAGTAAACCAAGTAAAATACTTGGAGGAGAACGTTAAGGACTACGACCAAGTAATAACTGACGTTGGTTCTGGATTAAACATGAAGAGAAAAGGATTCCTCAAGCTATTGAAAATGATACTAAACAACGAAGTGTCAAAAATAGTCATAGCTTACCCGGACAGACTAGTTAGATTCGGCTTTGAAATAATTGAAGAAGTATGCAAAGCACACAACTGTGAGATAGTTGTTCTAAACAAGGAGGACAAAACACCAGAACAAGAGTTAATAGAAGACTTAATCTCTATACTAGTCTCCTTTAGTGGAAAGTTGTATGAAATGAGGAGTCACAAATATGAGAAGGTGAAGAAATGTGTCGAAGAGCTTAAGGCTTAAATCATTCCAACCAGAGGAGGAATACGTCTACCTAACTTACTCCATAAAGAACGATAAGAAGGAGGAGAGCAAGATATTACTAGAGAACTACAGAGCCCTATTGCAGAAGGCTTTAGACTGGTTATGGGAGAGGACTAAGATAGAGAGGAAGGAAGTAAAGAAAGGTAAGAAAGCATTTACGAAGGTCAAAGTCAGGTTACCTAAGAAAAAGGAAGTGTACAAGAAGTTGAGGGATGAGTTAGAGAAAATCAACGTTTTAGCTTCCCACTACGTGGACAAGACAATAAGCGACGCTTACTCAATATTAAGGGGGTGGAAGAGGAGGGCTGAAAAGGGGCAAGCGTCATTGAGGAAACCTAAATTGAAGAAGGTTTACGTTAGGGTAAAGTCGACACTTAGAAAGGTTAAGGGCGAAGAAGTTAGGATTACAGTAAGACCTTTCGAATACGTCACTTTCTCTTGGTCTCGTACTTGGTTTTCAAGGAGGGTTGAAGGACTTGAGTTAGGTGAGCCAGTAATAAAGGAGGATAAAGTTCACCTACCATTCCGTTACAGATTGCCCTGGTTTACTCCCCTAGATTTCCTAGCAATTGATAGTAACTTGTACACATTAGACGCTTACGATGGGGAGAAGTTCATCACTTTTTCAATTAAGGAGTTGTATAGTCTAAAATACGGTATGGAGTTGAAGAGGAGTAAAATACAATCTTTTGCTTCTAAACACGGTAGGAAGGGGAAGGAGTTGTTGAGGAAGTACTCCCACCGTGAGAGGAACCGCGTACTAGATTATGTTCACAAGTTCGTGAACAAGTTGCTGGAAATGTATCCTCTCACTATGTTTGCTGTTGAGAAGTTGAATAAGCAGTCAATGTTCCAGGATGCTGATGATAAGCTGTCTAAGAAGGTTTCAAGGACTGTGTGGAGGACTATACACCGTGTGCTAAAGTACAAGGCTCCTTTATACGGTTCTTTCGTTAAGGAGGTGAGCCCGCACCTCACTTCCAAGTCCTGCCCCAGATGTGGATGGGTTTCCCGAAAGGTCGGCAGGACTTTTCACTGCGAGAGGTGTGGGTTCACTCTGGATAGGCAATTGAATGCATCTCTAAACATATACCTCAAGATGTGCGGGTTTCCCCACCTCTTTTTTACTCCCACTGGGAGTAGGTGGGTTGGGGTTATCCCGCTAAAGGGGCGGAGGGGTATGAACGGGGCAATACCCCGCGACTCCGGTGAAGCCCAAGGGCTGAGGATTGATATTAAATATTATGAAATCCTATGAAGCCCAAACCCCAAATACTCTCCTTAACTTCTCCTCTCTCTGTACAATTTTATTAAATAAGTAATAGTCTCATCCATTGATGAGAAATTGTTCTCTTCTTTAAGCATCTTAAGGGTATTTTCACTTACTTTTATTGTAGCTTTCTCTTGCACATGTATACTTTCTACTTTCCACTTAAAAGTTAAATATTAGTTTTTTACAATAGCCTAAAAAAGATGATAAAATATCTAACGTTATATATAACCTTTATAACCTCTAGGAAGAAGAGGAAAATATGGAAGAAGTATTAAAAATCGCAGAAAGCGAAGGTATTGATGTTATGGACGTAATAATTAATGCTATATCAAAAAAGGATCCTTCCAAGAGTATAAATATAAGGTTAGACTTAGCTAAAAAGTATTTCACAGAATGTGAGGATTATATAAGGAAAGGTGATCCTATTCAAGCGTCTGAAAAAGCATATAAAGTTGCTGAAGAATTAGTTAAAGCTCTTGCGGAAAAGTTTAACCTAGAAGAGTATAAGAAAGCGTTAATTGAAGGCAGGTGGTATACAAATTGGCTAGTCTCAGCGTCAAGCAAACTTTCAAAGAGCTTAGGAAATTGGGTAATGAACGGTTGGGATGCAGGATATACTCTTCACGTATGGGGATTTCACGAGAGTAAATTATCAATTGATGACGTTATTCCTAGGGTTAATGAAGTAAAGAAAATGCTTGAAGAAAGCGAAAAGATTCTAAAAGGCTAATTTCAGTGCATGTTTAAGAAACTCATTATAATTATGATCTGAGGTCTTCTTAAAAGATTTTATATTATTTAAACATAAAAATTATATATGGCACTGTTTAATGTAGCCCTCGTAGCTTTTGAGATGGATCATGAGAATTGCTGGAGTAAATTAACTATGGATTATCCTGTTATGATGAGAACTTTATTTGCAAAACCCAGTAGGGAAAGAGATTATATTTTAGGGATGGATGAGATTAAGGTGTTAAAAGCTAAGGATTTTAGGAGCTTTCTAAGATCCTTTAAGAAGGAGAAGAGCACCTTAGAAGTTCTACGTATTTCGGAATTAGATAGGAGGAGGGGGATTTGCAGAATATTATTCAAAGAGAAATATGATAATATGATAATGGGAATTTTGAATAATTATACAGAATTTTATCTTAAGGATATAATTAAGGGTGGAGTTGAGAGATTATTATTAATAATTCCCGAAGAAGAGGTGAATTCTCTAAAACAAGACCTTCAAGTATTAGGGGAAATAAGATATTTTAAGGTTAGGCGTATAGAATTGGATTCCTTTATACCTACGTTCTTTGATCTCTCTGACCAAGAGAGGAATGCCGTAATTGAAGCCGTAAAGAGAGGGTATTATGATTACCCTAGGTTAGGGAGCCAGCCACGACATGGGGAGCCTCATCGAACCCCTCACATTGCTCCTCGGGTTCATTGTAGGGCTCTCTTCTACACGGCAAAAATTATAAACTTTCCCGGAAAGAAAGATAGGAATGATAAATGATAACAAATGGCATAAAATTCACGGTTTATCGGAAACTGCTGACAACGGCACTATACTTGAAGTTTGACTGAAAGATTTGTTACTGAACGCTATACTCGTTTTACATTATCGTTAAGTTAATAAAGTATGGGTACCCATATTTCATAGGTACCCATGAAATTTGTATTTGGCAAACCTACCGATGAGCCCTTTGATAGGGAGACTGAAATAAACATTCTAACTTCTATGATTTTAAGAAATCAACCCACAGCAGTTATAGGAGTTAGGAGGATAGGTAAAACTTCTATAATCTTAAAGACAATAAAGAATATAGAAAGGCCTAAGATATACATTAATGCTGAGGAATTTGTCGAAGGGAAGAGTTTTGATTTGATC
>JAPYVG010000250.1 GCA_028277025.1 Sulfolobaceae archaeon | reverse complement strand
TTAATAATTTAAAAAACGCGTATGTAGTTGGTCATTTAGCATATTATGCACAATCAGCCTACTATACTCAAAATGATATTGAAATTGTCGATATTACTACAGTCTTTTTAGTTACAATACTGCTTATTATACTAGTAAGATCCCTTATCCCAATTTTAATATTAATAACTAGTGCCTCTACTGGGTTAATCTTAGCTTACGGTCTTATGTTTATAGAAACACAGTTAGGGTACAAAATTTACTATATCTCTGGGTTAGTAGTTCCTCCTATAGTATTTGGCCTTAGTATAGATTACGGTATATTATTTATTTATAGATATTTTGAGGAATTAAAGTCTAATAGTAATGATCCATTAAAAGGTGCATTTAGGAACTCCATAAGAGGAATAGTCATAAGTGGTCTCAGTATTGTATTGGGTTTTTTAAGTTTTGTAATATCTCCATCTAATTTGTTAAGAAATATAGGCATAGCATTAGTTACTTCTTCTATTTCAGCTCTCATTCCAGCAGTATTTTTCGTATATAGCTTACTTATACTCATCCCTTCAAAATATCTCAGTTTTCCTAGGAAAAAATTACCTGATCCTAGGGATATTAGGCAGAAATACTTACATGATTTATCAAGTTTCTCAATAAGACATAATAAAATAATTGTTATTTTAACTTTACTATCTATTATTCTTTTAATTTTGTATAGTACAACCATACATACAAATGTGAACGTTAATGAAATTATTCCTCCTAACGCTAATTCACTTATAGGCACTGGATTATTGCAAAATATGTACAATTATAGTATAGATTATGTGTTATTATACGGAAATCCTGTAGAAAATCATTCCGTAATATGCTCTTTAACGAAGAGTCTTATAAATCAAGGCAATCTAGTTTATGGTCCTGTATCCATTGGAAACATTATAATACCTAATAATACACAACTATATAATAATTTCTATAAAGATAACTACACTCTTCTGATAGTATACTTAAAATATCCAGTATTTAGTAAAGGTGCAATAAATTTGACTAACTATTTAATTAAAAAAGGATTTATGGTTGGTGGGGATAATGCTCAAAGGATAGATATAGTTAAAAATACTGTAAGCATTTATTTCAATTTTACTCTATTATTTACAATAATTCTAATAATTGTATATCTTTTCCTAATCCTAGGGTCATTAATCCTTCCATTACGTTTAGTACTAACTATTAGTTTAAGTTCCTTATTTGGCGTTTCGTCACTTACATTAATATACTCCTCACCTTATTGGTTATCGCCTCTGATAATATTTGCACTACTTTTCAGCCTTGGAATAGATTATGACATGTTTATTATTATAAGGTTAATAGAAGAGATGAAAGATAAGGAATTTAATGAAGCAATAATAAAAGCTGTTGAAAGAACCGGTTTAGCTATTACCGCTTGTGGTTTAATCTTAGCCGGGGCTTTCTTTTCATTAATGGTAGCTGATATAAGGTTTTTGCAAGAAATAGGGTTTGGAGTTGGCATTTCGATAATTTTTGATACATTTATTGTAAGGCCTATATTAGTACCCTCAATTTTATCCGTGTTTAAAAAGTACAACTTTTGGCCGTTTAACGTGAGAAAGTTTCTCTATACTTAACCCCTATGTTGATAACCTTCTTAACAACATCTAAAGGATCCCGGCCGAACACATAAGTATTAGGTTCTACTCCATTTCCCCCTAAGTGTATTATGGCATCTATACCCTCTTCAAATACGGATGATATTAATTGAGAGATCTTGTCGTCATCTGCATTATCTTGTGGACCTACTTTTTTGTACTTATAATTCAATAATTTAAGTACAACTTCTACATTGCTATCGAATTTTATATTCATAACTGAACGTATTGATGGATATTTTGCAATTACTGCAAGTAAAACTTTAGCTAGATGTCTACTCCCTCCCCACATAGGTTTAGAAGCTGGGGTAGGGATTCCTCTAATTTTAGTTATCCTACCTGGTATAGCTATTACGTCCTCTATACTTTTTGCATTAGATTTTGCAAACGCTATATTACTCAACACCTCTGGTATTAGTAATGCCACTGACTCGTTTTGCAACATATATAGGGCCAATTCAATCATTTCCTCCTCATTCTCCTTATATAATCCCTTACAGATATCGCAATCTGTTGGTATTTCAGTATCCATCATTTTATGGAATTTGCAGAATTTTAGTCTACTTAGGTTTGATAGAAAGAAAACGCTTATGTATTGCATTACTTGTTTTGGTTCGCCATTTATTAGTAATTGTGTTAATTTTTCTAAAAAATCGTCTAATTCTTCTTTAGTTAAACCCAAATTTTGAAGTCTTCTGTAATATATATTTTCATCTTCATCTAAATACTGCTTAACAGCTGGTTGACTTACACCTAATAGACTTGCTATTTTGGTTTGACTCATGTGAAGCTCTCTAAGCCTTTTAGCCTCTAAAACTCTTATAGATGGTATGAATATGTCATCTATTAGTGACAATGGTGATTTTAGCACAATAGTAAGATTGAAAACAGAAAAAAATTACTTTCTAAATGAGGACATTACATTTGTTGCAATTGACGGTACCTTCTCTGAAGTCACAACAGATGAGGGTAAAATATCTTATATAGTAATTGGGATGGTGAGTGGCAAGCTCTTTAAAAATCTTAAA
>JAPYVG010000125.1 GCA_028277025.1 Sulfolobaceae archaeon | reverse complement strand
ATAATATTAGCATAACTAGCTAATTCCGATTATCTGTATAGTATTGAATAATGTATAATAGAGATTTTAGGGTAAATATGCAAAAATTTATTCATAATTTTCTATCTGTCTACTCTGAAAATGAACATAAGGTTAGATGAACACGTCGTCTAACGGACACTTCTAAACAGTGGATTGAGTAAGCGAATAGGAACTTTCCTAAGGCTAAACACAGACAAGCATAGCTTTGACATGTTAATAACACTCCTCACTGGATTAGTGAAGTAGAAGGTGTAAGAAAATATAGGGAAGTTTTGATAGATATAGTAGATTACATAATATTCTATAATTTTGATATAAAGTCTAAGCGGCGACGTAGTTCTTAACACGCAGTTTTTAATAAGAGTGCATTTTGCTAACCTATAGTCCTAATAATCGGTGAGACTTCAAAGAACAAGGCCTTTTGCTATCCTAGCGAAGGCTTAAACGTGTTCTTAGAGTGCTCGTTATCCTTGACTTGCTTTTAAAATACAGAGCGATCCAATTATCAGTCATCAAAGGTAAATGCAAATCTGACGAGAAAAAATTAGTTTTATTAATATGATATATATTATTTTCACAAACATAATACGTTAATTGTCCTAAAAATTTTCATTAACCTTGTATCTGAAAGAAAAATTAAAATAGAGGATTAGGCAAAATTAACTTATGAGTAATGCAGTCACAACTCTAATTCTTGTTATGATTACGATATCCTTAGCTGTAGTTGTTGTAGGTTATTATTCGTCTCTAAGTGCTATCACCTCGAATAGTATTATACCCTTACAGACAGCAATGGAATTGTCTAAGGAAATATATATATCGTACTCACCACCGGTTATAAGCTACATAATACCTACCGAACCTAATATACCGTTGAACTTATCAGTAAGGTCATTAGTAACCTTAAACTTAAACTTCAGTGGGCCTTTATATGTAGTACCCTTCTTAATGAAAACCAACTATGCCCCATACAACTACATTCCGGAGGGCTATTATGGCGGTTATATTAACCAAATTTCTAATCCTGACTACATTGGTTACGTCAGCGTTTCAGGGAGCGGAGTAATAAAAGAAGTGACATTCCAGAACACTCAAGTAAACTTACTAACTAGAAGTATAGCTGGTATTAGTTTTTACGCGTTTGAGGTAAAGCCAAATAGTGATTTGAACGTGAGCTTCACAACTAACGCGTCTTATGTACCAGTCTTATGGATTTTAGCTAACATATCCGGTCAAATGTTCAGGATTGCATATCCAGTAATTGAAGCTCAACAATATGTGAATACTTACTCAGGGAATATATCTAGTGTGGTCATAACTACTTACGGACAATTATTTGAACAGTATTTCGGACAATATCCGTTACTATTTGAAGCAGCACCTGGTTCTACAGTAACTTTTAATGGAAACGATAAAATACAAGTCCCTGGTGATATCGGATATAATGACGGAGGACAAGGTCAGCTTACATTTAATGGCAATGACCATGTTACAGCTAACTACTTGTACTATTCACCTGGTACAAGCATTACTACACACGGTTCACCTCAGTTACCTCCATACGGTTCCAACAATAATATTCCATACGTACCCATAACCGATTTGCTTAATCCGTTGTATGAACTATATAACCCTTATGAATACCAGTTGCAATTAGAACATGAGGCAAACCAGATATACAACCAATACAAAAGTCAATTTCAGACTAATCCGACTACCTCAATTTCAGTGTCAGAACCCGTAACAATAAATACTCCAACCATCTTTACTCACTCCGTAACTTTTAGCACGTCTGCAGGTAGTGGACCTTTCAACATTACCTTCAACGCCCCAGTTATATTCGAAGGAACCGTTACTGACCAAGGAGTGAACTTAACATTTAATAGTTTAGTAATATTTGAGGACACATTTACTGTGTCAAATGCAGCCAATATCACGTTTAATAATATTCCAGTGTTTGAGGGAAGTGTAGGCGTAGAAAATAACTTAAATATGGTAGCCAAAGAGGGACTATTATTCAATTCCTCAGCAAGTGGTGCCTGCGTAACTTTTAGTGCAACTAAAATTAAAATAGTATCTGACGGGCCGACGATTATGAACTTAACAAGTTCCTCCTCTAGTATAAAGTTTAATGGCAATGTATGTATTTATCAAAACTCCCCCGTAATGAGCATGAGTGCTAATCGTATTACATTTTATGGTGACACCGTTATAGACAGTAAATATCCAGTATTCTTACAGACTAACGGTCAATCTGGTAATGTCGCATTTTGCGGAAATAGTAATACAATTGTGCAAGGAGGTATGGTTATAAATGGTTCGTCCACTAACGTAGGATTCAGTGGAAACCCACAGTTAAGTATACCCAATGGTAATCTTATAATCAACGCTGGGTCTTTATCATCTTCAACAAGTTCAACTAACTTTAATGGGAATAGTGTAATAAATGTAAACGGACAAATTGCAATACAATCATACACGATAACCTTTAACGGAGATACTTGTATAACATCAGATGGCTATGCTATATTTTACGGGCAACAAATTACATTTCATGGAAACAATGAAAACATTATTATTCAACCGGGAATTGCAAATAATTACGTAAATAATCAGGAAATTAAGTACGTGTTACCCTTGGGATTAAACAGTAATGGTCCATTATATATGGCAGGTTGGTTTAACGTAGTTCCAAATAACGGGTCTACTACGGTTGTTAACGCCTTGTTAACCAACCAAACTTACCAAGTAGACATCTCTTTAAACGTGAAACCGGTGACCCCGTCTGAATATAACGTAACATTGTATGTAAACAATACGTTAGTAGGTTATTCCTCTAGTAATGAGTTATTGAGTGCTAACAACAAGTACATGTACGTTATTGAGGGTTATGTGAGTGGTTCTAAAACTTATCTCGAGTTAACAATATATAGTACTTCAGCGTCGACCCCAGTGGTGACGATGAATAAACAAGTATGCTTACCGTTAAATACCGGAGCCATCGTGGAGATAGGTCCCGAGCCCAATTATCAGTTTATGATATATTCGGGCGTGAGTTCGCTGACCAACCTCATGTTGGCTAACGGTCCTTACGTAAATATAACGAACCAACTGATCAATAATTTACCTAATGGGATTTCTTACCTCTATTATTACTATCTGATTGCACCTCCCGTTGACTCTCAAGTAGAATTACAGCCGACTTATCACTATCCTAGTAGCGGTAATGTACCGTTAGAAGTAACGGGCAACTCTTTAGTTTAAAAGGGCGTCTCAGAAAAGGTATTTTTTTTTGTTTCTTCCCTTATTTATATCCATATTTATAAACAGATTTAGAGATTTTCTTATACAATATTGCCACTGATTGTAGCTAGGACTCCTAGTAATACTTAGTGTTAATCAGGACCTTGTTATCATTATTGAATACACGAAAATGATCATAAATAACGGAAAAGCCGCGGCCGGGATTTGAACCCGGGACCTCTGCCTGTCTGCCCTGTATACCAGGGCAGCGCTCTAGCCAGGCTGAGCTACCGCGGCATTTAAAAATTGCCTTGCATGGAATATAAAATCTTCGCCCCGAGTAAAGCATCCCCATATTTTAATATTTGCTGAAAGGCACAAATAATGAAGTTAAAAACATTAATGAGTTTCTTACATACTTTTATGGATTTATAGTAGGTCACACTCACTCCTAGAATATAAAAGTTTATATAGAGTTTAAGTATATATATATACCTAACTAGCGAGTGGTTAATAATGACAGTGACAGCATCGAGCTTCGTAGAGAAGCATATTAGTGAGTATCTGGAGAGGCTAAATCTGAGTCGTTGTTGGCTCTTTAACTTTAACGTGATAAATGACAAAGAGGCTTTTCTTAAGAATGTGATATTCAGTAAATACAGCACTGTGGGATTCGTAACAAATGTGAATAAAAAAGATAAGGCAAAAGAATTAGTTGAGATTTCTAAGAAGTATAGTGTAGTAGCTGTTGCGTATTTGAGTGAAACGCTTAATGAACAAAACTTTCTTGTGTGCGTTAAAAGTAAGTAATTTATGTAGAAAACTAAGTATTTTAACTGAGTGTTATCATAACCTTATTTCAATACCGCCCAAAAAGATCGAGGACTTTATGTTCTATTAACCGACAATTTTTGTGAATTTAAATTTAAAGATGTAGATTTAGAGGATCTACGTAAACTTAATAATGATTTGATGATTTTTAATACCTTCACTTAAGGCTTTCCTTTCCAGGAAATTACTAACATGGACTTTAATAGCTGTTTCGCTTATGAACATAAAATTTCTACTTCTTCTTTTACCTTATTTTTTTTTCTCCTTAATTTCTTCACAAAATATATCTCTATATTCTTCAAAATCCTTGACGAATTCTTGTGCAATCTTAAGGGCTTTTTCCTGATCCAAGTGAGACAGAATTTCAACCTGAGTAGAGATTAAGTACGGGTTATCTGGGTCTATTTCTAAAGCCTTACTTATCTCTCTAATTGCCTCCTCTTTTTTCTCTAATTCAAGAAGTATTTCGGCCTTAGTCTCGTAATAATATGGATCGTCAGGGTTAATTGTAATTGCCTTATCAAGATATTCGAGTGCCTTTTTATGCTCTCCCATCTTGTAATAAGTAAAGCCTATAGCGTAAAGGTTCTCGTCTTTTTCAATACCTTTTTCATACTCCTTTATAGCATCCTCATATTTACCGAGTTTAAAGAGTATATCGCCCTTAAGTTTACGCATCGACTCATCTTCTTTTATTATTATAGCTTTGT
>JAPYVG010000124.1 GCA_028277025.1 Sulfolobaceae archaeon | reverse complement strand
TTACCAGTAGTGCTGGTAGTATGTCTGCAAACATCTCAGTAGAAGTTATAATAATTGTTTTTCCATTATTTTGGTTCAAAATCCTTAAAATATTTTTGGTTTGTTTATATAAAAGAATAATGTCAGATAAGCCTAGAACGTTTTTATTAGTTACAGCTTCTGATATCGAGGTATACACATTCCGTGAGTCGCACATATTTTTTAAGCATTCAAATATTCTTACTCCTCCCCTTTTTCCGTATTGTCTATGTCCGATAAATATTATTTTCACTTTTCTCGATTCTTTTAGTGAGGAAAAATTTTAAAACTAATGCTTGCAGAGAGAATTTCGAAAATAATGATGAAGTCAAGTTTATAATTTGAAAATTCTGAAGGAAATGAAAAGTAAGATAGCTCCATAAGATTACTAGATTGTAGATAGTGAAAATTAAATAATAAATTGTTGTAGTTATAAAAGATGAATCACATCTGTGTTTATGGCACGGTATTTAATGGTGTTAACACTGTAAAAAAATCAATATCTAGCGTGTTTAATTCATCTTATGATATAATTGTTGTTGACAATTATTCATCTGATGGTACTTGGGAGAAGTTACAAGAACTAAAAAAAGAATATAATTTACTCCTCTTTAGGCTTAGATCTAGTAGAGGTAAGGGTAGGGCTTATGCGCTTAAGCATTGTCCAGATAATTCGCTAACAGTTTTCTTTGACCTAGACTCTTACTATAACGAAAACTTTCACAAAATTCTAAGAACTGAAATAAATGGTATTGATGTTGGAACTTTAATAATTAGAAAAGAAGATATTATAAGAAAAGGTAATTGGAGAGATTTAAATGCGGGTGAAGATTATGAATTAAAAGTTAGAGTAGGCTTTAAATATAAATTACCAGTGATCGTTGGCCTAGACCAAAAAGTCGAAGGTGTAAGGGAAGCTAGATATGTGAAAAACAGAACAGCACTGCTGTTCAGACTCCTTAAAAAATATATTGATTCTACTAGAGCTCTAAACTATTCACTAAAGGATCTCCTAACACTATATAAAGGCAAATATAAACTTCTCTCAGTACTCTTATATCCAATTCCCTTATTGTTGGGTAAATATGCTTACGAAAAAGGAGTAAATAATTGGGTTCTATATAGTTATAAAGCAACTTATTCCCTAACTAATCCTAGAGATTTAGGGCTTCAAATCTCAGACGATTATATATCAATAGGATATCCGATTCCTTTTATGATTTTTAAGAATAAAAAATATTTTATTTCACTCGACGAATTTGAGAAAATATTGAAGGAAAGATTAGGTGAGATGAAGAAATTCTCTTATAGAGATTACATAATTTATGCAAAAAATGAGACTGCTTTTAAACACACATTAGAGGCGTATTATGCTTAATTTTCTCAAAAGTAAAAGTATTACGGCAAACACGTTAACTA
This sequence comes from Sulfolobaceae archaeon, assembly GCA_028277025.1. The sequence continues at coordinate 3,372 of JAPYVG010000124.1, read as the reverse complement.
AAAATACCAACATGGGTATAGTTATGTTAACAGGTTTCTCTAGACTCACCACGGGTAAGTTACCAGTTATGTAAACCTCGGCTGTGCCAAAATAATACTGATATTTGGCTATTAATTTGCCATCTACTTTCACTTCATGTGCAAAAAATGCGAACTCAATCCATGGGTTTCCCCAAACCGCCACAGCATAACCGGTAGGTATATAACTAGAGTTCTTTATTAAAAAGTTCGATAAGTCTATGACTTGTCTGGAATTAAGTATTTGTTGTGCTTCATTTTTTAGACTATTGTACTCACTGTCAGGCACTAGTACAAGTTTTATTAAGTTTATATTTGTTACGTTATGGAATACTATTTTATGCCCAGTCACAAATAATTTGCCTAGATATACCCAGCTCACGTTGTAAATGTTGGATGAAATAGTTTTAGAAATGTTGTTCCCAGAGGATATAGATATTATTCCGCGTTCCTCATATTGGTTATAGTTTGTGTAAAAGGCTACTACTGCGTAAACGTAATACCAACCGTCGGGCACTTTCACATCCATACTTAATGGTTTGGCATTTTGCCCTTCTGTAATACCGTTTAATAAATCTGGTAACCAAATAGGGTCTGAATGAATCCACCCAACATTAAACGAGTTAAACCCGTTTGTATCCACTAATTGGTTTACGTAATTATTAGACGGACAAATTATGTATGTGGTATTAGTAACTAACATAGGTATTATATCATTTAAACTCACGTTATATCCAATAAAGCCCGCAACATAAGGGAGAATCTGTTGCAAATTATTTATGTAGTAAAAAGGTACAATTGCGTATGTAGTATTCAGTTTTGATAGGCTGGTAATCACGTAAGGAAAATTAAATGCGATATATACGCCCCTACTAATAATATAAGGTTTGAAGTATAGGTTCTCATAAACGCTTAAATCGTTGTTTTGGTAAACTATTCTAAACCCTGAAGATTTTTCCAAGAAGTGATAATATTCTGGATAAGACGATGAGTTAATTATAATATACTGAACTCCTAAGTACGATAAGGCTCTAGCTGGATTAGGAGAGTTTAAAATACTGTACCAAATAAAGTTCATATATCCAAACCCTGCAGGAGAGGCCATGTATGGAAGATATAACTGATAGTAACAGTAATCTTCTCCACCGTCTAATACTAGTACAATCCCCGTTGCATTAGAGACATAATCCATGCTTTCTCTCACATTATTAAATAATGGGATAGGAGCGTAAGCTTTAGATAATTGCGAGGCCTCTGGTTGATAATATATTGTCCCTACTGTCGAAAGTATTATTACTAAGAAAAGTATTGTAGCTTTGATCGTCTTGTTTTTTCTGATAGCTACTGAGTAAATTGAATAGAGAGAGAACGCTACGAGAGGATAGAAATACGCCGAATATAAGTAATCTGGAATATATTGAACATATAAATATATTAAATAACCAACGTAGGGACTATTAGCAAGTAAGTAATCCACTGTCCTAGTTCCTATGAAGTCGTAAGTTACTATAGTAAGTAAAAGGACAGAAAAGAAAATTGAAATTTTATTCCTTTTAAGAAGTGCAATAAAAGACATTCCGACAAGTATAGCACCGTATAATAAATTAGATTTGTAAGCTAAAGGTTCAGTAAAATTTATGGTTCCTAATAGTGTATAAAAAGGATAATACCACGTTAGTGGAGTGGCTAACTGGTTATAAATTGTTGATATACCTACTGAAGAGATATAAGGAGCTAATAAATAAACGGCTAAAAAGATCTGAAAATCCAGAATTGCGAGTAATGGCACACCAAACAACAACACTTTTATTATTCCTTTTAAGTATTCTATCTTCTTTTTAATTACTAAATAATAACTTAGATATGCAAAGAATGTAATTGTAGTATAAAATATACTTCTAGGGTCTTCAAATCCTAATGATGTGGCTAAGGCTAATATTAAGCCTCTCCAAAAAGCTTCTCTCCAACTTATTTTACCAAAATCTAACCCGTAATCAAAAAGTGCTAATGTTAGTAAATAAAGTGCGGGATAATTCCCGTAATTGTAATAAGTTATTTGAAACGGTATATCTACTAGAATCGCTATTAGAGAAGACATAGCATTACTAGCGTTAAAGTATTTTTTTAGGAAATACCTTACTGAAACAAAAACACTCATAAACGCTATTATAAAAGATAAAAAGAAGCTAGCGGAAGAAAATTCAGAATAAGAAATAGGTAGTAATAAATAGGCCAATTTTAGCGGGATGTGTACTAAATATGAATATAGACCTACAACATCAATATTTAGGATATTGAACATTATTTGAACTTCTGTTTGCTTAGGTAAAGGCCCGTATCCGTAATCTGGTGGCAAATCAGAGTGGTATATAATGTAGAACTCTACTACGCCTACAAAAAGTGCGATAACATATGGAAGAAATGTTAGTAAATGTAATATCTTGCTTTTCATCTTATGCGTCATTACATGTAATAAATGAATTCTACATTTATTTAAGTCTTCTAGTGAGATTTCCATTCCTTATGAAATTCTATAAGTCTGTTAATTCAGTATCTAAAATTTTAATTAGGGATTGTGAAGATTTATTAACTGAATAGTTGGAAATTATAGCTTTTTTTGCGAATACAACGTCTTTCTCTGATTCTAAAAAGTCTTTTATTTCTTTTGGGTCTATTTCTTTTCTCCCTAAAATTTTTACCATATTATATTCTAGAGGTACTTTTTCAAGAAACGGTTGATAAACATTCAATAGTACGGGAGTGCCAAACAATAATGCTTCAGCTCCAACATAACCGAATAATTCGAATGAGGTCGCTACATACACTAACTTTACACTTGAGTAAAGATGCGATAGCTCTTCGTCGCTTATGTTCTCTAACCCTCCTTCACCCCAAATTATTATGTCATCATCCATATTTTTTAATACTTTAATGTCTTGTTTTAAATCTCTAACGTAAAAGTCTGGCTTATGGCCTACATATACTAGAATTCCCTTTCTTTCGCTATTATTTAATATACGTAAATTAACGCCGACGGGAGGATAAACCACACCGGAACTACTGATACCGAAAAGTGAGGCTAAGTAGTGTGTTGCAGTGTAAGAATTACCTATTATTACATCAGTCTTTTCTATAAGGTTAACATACCGTCTTACTGTTATACGCCATGGAAGATAAGACGCTAATTTAAGTTTTATATTAGTCTTATTAGATAATTCGTTTATAATACTTATTCCGGTGAGATGTTGAACATAAACTACTTTATATTTCGTTTTTATTTTATTCAATATTTTTAATCTATTTACAAAATCATCAGAAATTAAGACTTTTATGCTCTCTTTATTTATGAAATTG
>JAPYVG010000048.1 GCA_028277025.1 Sulfolobaceae archaeon | reverse complement strand
AGGTTTAGTCAATGCTACGGCGTTGAAGAACACGTTACCAAAAGCCAGAGCGTTCAGATAACTTGACTGAATTTCATAAACCTTTACGCGTTTAACACCTAAGAGAGCGGCTGAATAGCTTGCTAACCTTAACAAGTTTTCATCCTTTACCTCTTTAATTCTGAGTGCCGATATCATTATATAGGGAGATAGCAGATACCATATTAAAAATGCTAAAACTAGTTCAGCGAGAGTATTAATAACTGTTGAAGGAACTATCAACGATATCAGCGTTTCAGTCAGTAGGATAACCATGAAAGACATAAAGTAATATTTCCACCACCACATACTTACTCAATTCTATTTGACAGTTTTATTCTTATTTCAAAGAGTTAGAAACTTCATAACACTTTTTTATTTTTAATGATTACAACTAGTTTTTATGACATGTCATATATTCTACGGATATAAGGACTTAAGTGATTTAATCGAGAAGTATAAAATACTTGATGATGAAGGCTTAGAGAATATCAAAAAGAAAGTATCGTGGGAGTTGAATTTCAGACTTGAAAGAGCGTATGAAGACTTAATAAGGAAGCTTTACTTTACGATATTTGAGGTAGCATCAGTTTACAGAGAATTAGCGTTCAGAAATGCTAATCCTTCCTACATCTTACCGTCTGTAATACCTTCATTAAACACGACCTTAGAGTTAACTGTTGTAGATGGAGTAATCAGGCTAAAAGAGCCTTTACTGTTTGATATTAGAGTATCGGATGTGATCAGACGGTTCACTGGTTTCGAATTGGAAAATGTCTCAAGTAACTCGATTTCCATTGATTTATCACGGTATACAGGTGTAAAGAACTTCTTCCTCGACGCAAAAATGGAAGTGAGCAGTGGCAATTTACATACAGAAGTAAACATAAAACTGCCATTGGAAAATAAAGGCTTCAACAGAGAGATAAGTGCGGACGAACTGAATAAAGTATTGGTAGTCACAGCTAGGGAGACAAATCAAAAAGCCATTGGTATTCATCAACAACTCACCGACATATCCCAATCCCTCATTGAAAGTATTCTAGAACCGATCCTATATGACGTCAGAGAGGAGTTCATAAAGAAAGAGGGAGTGAGTGAACTGATTTATGTCCCTTATGCTAGGCCTTTTATTCTTTCAGCCTCTTTTTCCGCTCTCAATAATGAGGAAGAAGCTCAACTGTTCTCAGAGAAATGTAGGATGACAATACATAAATTGAAGAAGCTAGGTGATAGAGACCTAGGTGATGGATTAAAGTTAACTAAGGAGGGCAGAGTACTGAAGAACAACACGGAGGTAAAAGAACCTTCTACGTTATCGTTTGCTGTCCTGAAGGCTTTGATTTCCAAGGCTAAGAATGCTATAATAATCATTGAATACCCGGAGGAGTATCAAACCGAGGAGAAAAAGGCGGAAATTCTTGATGAAATAAAGAAGATATCTGAAACAGGAAATAGAGTGTATATAGTTACAGCTGATAAAATGTTCACTAATTGTTGATGTAGAATTAGAGTATTTTTAATAACTCCAGTAAAATAAATAAGATTTGGTCTTAATAATCTACTAGAATTAAATATAATTTTCAACAATCTCTATTGACGAAACACTAGTTATCAAATATTATCTCCATGAATTAATAATTTAATATTATGAGCTGGAGAAATGACGACACTACGTTCATTAGAGAGATAAACGAAAGACTAACACAACTTTTTGTGAGCTATAATAAGACCTTATCCTCTACTGGAATTTTGCTAGGCAGGCTTTACAGTAGTATAGTTTTTATGCAGTATCCCGAGTTTTCGGGAAGCATCGAAACTCTGGTTAAACTTTATCACACAATAGAGAATATAAAGGAGGAGATATTAAAGATAAAGCAACAATACGAAAAATTAGAGAATGAAATAGAAATGATCGTAAATTCAGTAAAGAACACACTTAAAATAGAGGATATAGGTAATGTTTTCCCTATATATTCCTCACTAAAGAGTTTAATGAAGATAATCAAACATATGATCGACGAAGCTATTTCAGTAACCGAAACCGTAAATAACATAGATACCTTAAAGAGAAGAGTAATTATAGTGAACCAGCTTACTACTTCTGATGAAATATCTGTCTATAGATTAGGATTAAAACTCTTAAGGGAGATCTCAGACTTCAAAAAGTTTCAGAAGTTAATAGAAACACTTTATTACTCCCTTATATCTTCTTCAGGTCTTGATGACGAGATTAAGAGACAGATAGCGAGTGATTACATTAAGACTTTAAGGTCAAGCCTTGAATATATTAATAGTACCGAAAAGGAAGTGGAAAAAACAACGAAAATAGTAGAGACTTTTATTCTTGATATAAAAGGAAGTAGATTCGAAGAATTATTATTAAGCCTAGTAAATGAGTACAAAGCATCATTTAACTCACTTATAAAGACCGTAAAAGATACTTTAAATGAGGTTAACAGAATGGGATTTGATTTAGGAATAGTGAGAAATTAACGTCAAGTAATGAGAGTTAAAGTTGGTTAAAAACATCTATTAGCTCTACATAAGCTCTTAAAACAAGATAAAAATTCTTTAACTTTGTTTACTTTAATTATTTTAAATAGGAAATTTGGATAGAGATAATAGAATTTTTATATTAAAAACAAAAAATTATGCGAGGATCCCCCTAGAAATTATCAGCTTCATTATGTTCATTGCACCCTCTGCGCCAACTAGGTAACTTACAATACCCCTAAAGCCAGCTTCTATTAAAGCATCTTTACTATACCCATATCCGCCCATCCACATCATCACGGATTTAGCTATATCTAGGGCCACTTGTGGAGCCGATAACTTAGCCATGGCAACTATTACATGCGCATCTTTAACGCCATTGTCTAACGCCCATGCAGCCTTGTAAGTCAAAAGTCTTGCCATTTCAAGACGCGTATATAACTCCGCAGCCTCAAATGCAATAGCCTGAAAATCCTTAAGTTTCTGCCCAAATACCTCTCTATTCTTAATGTATTCAATACCCTGATCAAGAATGGCTTTAGCTGCTCCTAAACAAATTCCGGCGACTAAAACCCTAGCATGGTTAAACCCTTCCATTGCGTGATAAAACCCTTTGTTCTCTTCTCCTACCAAGTTTTTCTGAGGAACACTTACGTCCTCATAGTTCACGATTGCCGTTGAGATTCCCATTCTGCCCATATTATTTATCTTTGTTACCCTGACTCTTTCGTCCGTAGTTGGAACATAAATTATCGAAATTCCTTTATGCTTTTCTTGAGGATTAGTCTTTGCCAGAACTAGATGACCTCCTCCCCATTCCTTTGCCTCTAATGCCCCACTTATGTATATCTTCTGACCCCTAATAACGTAATTCCCGTCCTTCTTTATAGCCTGAGTCCTAATGGAAGCTACATCACTTCCTCCAGTAGGCTCCGTAGACGCAACTCCTAAGAAATAATCTCCCTCAACAACTTTAGGGAGTACTTCTTGCCTTAACTCACTATTACCCAATCTGTCAAGAACATAACCCCATCCCTCCTCTAAAACATACATTACACCTGTGGCAAGAGAAAAATCTGCCCACCCAAGTTCTTCAGCAATTATTACTGCTGAAGTCATGGAAAGTTGTAAACCCCCTACGTCTTTCGAAAAAACTGCTCCCCATATACCTATCTTTCCAGCCTCTCTCACGAATTCCCTTGGAATTCTCTCCTCTTGATCTATAGTCCTCATTATAGGCCTTAATTTCTTCTGCAAAAATTCATGTATACTATCCTTTAGTAGCTTTTCTTCCTCGGATAAATTAAAGTCCATGTATACTATTATCTTACTCTTCCTTTTTATTTCAGAATATAATCAATTGAGTAAGTTACTATCTAGTCATTATTATTATCTCGTCTTCAGCCAATGAGTCTGAGTGAATTAAAAAGATAGGAATCTCTTTGAAGGACTTGTTCAAACTCGTCATAATTTCCTCTCCATTAATTTTAGGTGATATTAACAAAATTATCTCTTCTGTGTTTTCAGGAATAATATTTCTGAAAAACTTTTCGTAATCTCCTATAAGATGTACTAATATCCTCCTAACAATAAAATCGCCACAGTTAATACCCAAAACCCTAAGTATTCGTTTATTTTCTCTACATAAAGGTCCCATAGACATCTTATTACATCACTATCGGTATGCTATTATTAAATTTTATTTAAACTACTAAATCATTTTTACCTTAAGAAAAACGTGATTTACGTAAAGCACCGAAAAAGGCTATATAAATCGAGCTGACGATAAATTACGTTAGAAATGCTTAAATAAACTTCTTGGCAAAAAAAGCTTGAACCACAAAACTCAATAACTATCCAAAATTTTACGTAGAGGTAGAAGTTCCTCTTGATATCTGGATTTTAATTATAAACTTTTCCTCTCAGAAATTGGAGTATACACTTAATAAGCAATTTTATAATAAAAGTACGGTTATAGCCAGTTTCGGGAGCCCAACTTTGAATATTCTAAAGAGAAAGATTTATTGATGCTGAATTTTGATATCATTTTTTAAAATAATATGTTTTAATTTTCTTTTTAGTAGATTCTTAACTAGTTTAGTTCAAAAAAGATTCTATCACTTTAAGCTACTCACAGTATTAACAATCTAAAAAAGGTGTTTGATAGGTTATTTACGTGTACTGAATCTGGAAAAAATTTTTTAAATATATGTTTGTTTTTATTCATTGTATGTTAGAGTTTAACAAGAGAAAAAGAGATAAATATGACATAATTGCAGATATTATTTCAGCCTGCAAAGAAGACGGAATCAACAAGACTAGATTAATGTATGCTGCAGGAATAACATATGAAGTAGCCAAAAAATACTTACCTGAGTTGGAGAATAAAGGATATCTAATAAGGAAGGATAATTCATATTATCTAACTCAAAAAGGGAAACAAGCACTTGAAGTTTTACAACAGATAAAGGTTAAAAAGAACGAATTGAAAACATTGCTAGATCAATTCAAGAGAATAGAATATAAAAACGGTAGATGATAACATATCTTATTGTTAACTCTTTGAATAATATAAATATTTAGCTACTTCCTTATAATATTAATAATAATAAAATTTTTTAATTTTTTGAGATTTAAAGAAATACTGAATCTCTTATAAAATTTTATATCTCGCTTACGGATCTTATTTGATGCTTTTTATAATCGGATTATAAAAACATGAATAAATATAATTAGACTAGCGTGTATTTTTCCTCAATTTAATAAAGTTATTGAATAAATATAAAACACTTTTTTCTGATTTAAAATTCGTAAACAAGGTCAGGATGCTGGCCTTATCTCACCTTTTCGAGCTCGGTCAAGCTCATCATCCGTTCATAATATAAAGTGGGGATAGTAAAATTTCTTCCCATCTGTTCACATAGTCTCGATAATACTCTAAATTAACACCACTGTAACCCAGCTCTGCATTATAAAATCCATTGGATCCTCTTAGATACGCTCTGTCTTTAATTCTTATTACGAAATCCTGAGGCTCTAATTTACTTAACAATTCCTCTTTCATTAAGTCTACCTCAACGATTTTCTCCTTAGCTTGTTCACAAGTTTCAGCCTCAGCTAATATGTTAACAGATTCTTGTAGAAATCTCTTTACGACAAATGGTAAATTCTCCCTTATCAAACCCTTTACCTTTACCTTCCCGTCAGGATATCTAGCAATATATCTTGTAGGGACACCATATCCCCCACTCTGGGTAAAGATCACCCAGTTATACTTCTCACTCTTTACCCTAAAACCTAAAGTTTTTTCTACTTCATATGAGATATCATTATCCCCTTGATAAAATATTGAGTCTACTATAGCATGAAGTATTTTGCCACCATTGTTTTCAATTATCTTCATCGCCTCCCTCATGTTCTTCCTAGAGAAGTAAGTGACGAGTTCATAAGCCTCTATCCTGCCAAAACGGGAGTGCCTATATCCTAAATAGCCAAAGGAAGCTACTAATACCCACTTAGTAGCCTCAGCCCTCTCCTCGTCAATTCTTTTAAGTGCTTCTTTCCTATTTACTATTTCCTCAAGTGCTTCAGGTACTATTCCCCTTCTCTTGAAGCAAATGGAATGCCCTATATCTGTCTTTACGTCTTCACATTCGTCTATTGTTTCGGGTGATATATTATACTTAATAATTATAGACGGGTAAAAAGAGGAGAAGTCCATCTGGTATACGTTATTATAACAGCCAGGCTTAGGTATGAGTATCAAACCTCCCTTGTCGGCTCTAGCTAATTGGTCTAAAGTCTTCGCTTTTTCTACGTTAACCTTAATGTCTGGGATTAAGTATTTCCTCCTCAAAGCCTTTATTGCGACATTGGTAGTAACTACTTTACCTATCTTACCGTATCTTATCTCCCTAAGTAAAGTCTTAGAAAGCTTACTCCACTCCATCAATCCCCTAGCCCTAAGGAATGCTTTAGTCAGATCTATTCTAACCGTTACTTTTCTGAAACCCTTACAAGTAACTCCCATACACTCAGCTAAGTCTACAAACTCATTGAATTCAAAGTCCTTAGTATAGCCACTATCAATCTCCTCCCCATTTAAGTACAACTTGTATTTTTCGCCCTTCTCGCTTAACCCATACCAGCTATATGTCTCTACCGTAGCTATTTTCAAATCCGGTATTGAAAGAGATCCCTCTTCTTCCAAGAGAGTTACTCTACCGTTCTCTACCGAGATTAAATGCATAGGATATGCCTTTAGCCTGAGGAGGGTTTGAGTTAGCACTGAAGGATAAGTATTTACATGGATAGCTCTAAGTCTCTCTTTAGCTCTCTTCACTATGTCGTCGTAATAAGATAAGTCATTGATCTCTATCCTATAAACCGTTCCTTTCTTTTTATAATCAGGCGGGAAGTACCAGCTCTCCTCTTCGAACCTTTCAACTGCAGGGTGTTCCAGTAATGGCTCAGGGTTGTCGAGAATTAAGTATAAAGGGAAAGTAGTACTTATCTCAGCCTCAACTCCCTTCTCGAATATCAGTTTCAGTTTCCTCTTTAATGGCTTAACGTCAATGATGTATCCTCTTGTCATCTTCACCACACATATAAAGGATCAGGGTAAGGAGGACTATCTCTTGAGGATCTGCTATCTCGTCGTAAAACGCGTCCTGTAACTCCCTAGTGTGATCAAGGGCTTTGAGGAGTTTCTCCCTTAACCTCTCGTCCCTGACCCGTTCCGCTACTCTTCTTAACCTCTCGGTTTCCTCCTTTATTGCTTGCGTGAGTGAGGGAAGTGTCCTGCCCATAGTCCTACTCTCTCAAGGATTACTAAAAGTATGTATGTTCATTTATTATGAATACGGAGAGTTAGCTGAAAATATTACAATAATTTCAGTTCACACCCTCACTATTTAATAAACATGTTTAAAAACATGAGGTTAGGAATTGAAAATATTGATAAGATCCTTGAAGGCAATGAAAGAGTTGAGTTTTACGGAAATTGGGAGGATGTTCTATTCCTAGCCCATAGGGCTGTAGCGTCTTCAGCACCAATAAATGTAGTGATCGTACAAGAGTTCGGAAAGTTCGATCCTTTTCTTGTAAAGAAGTTCCAAAGGATAACCGGAAATTACGGTGAAATAGTTATAAGGAGGGCCTTCAAGGCAGAAGACGTAAAACCTACAATAGATAGTTTTCAAGGTGAGGTAATAGTTATTGACCCATATTTTCACAGAAAAGATTACACTGTAATTACTTCAGCTCTTAGGAGAAACGTATGGGTGTTCACAAGAGAAGTTAATGGTCTGCCTCAGGGAGGGGCTTTTAACCACCACTCAATGCACGTTATAGTAAGGGTATCTAGTAGCAAGTGGGGCTATAGGTTTTATATCAAGAAGCACCCTTTAATGCCGGAGCTCGAGATCCCGATCTCAATTGAAGGAATATATAGAGGAGAAGAAGACAAAGGACTTTTAGCCTGGGTTTGAATTCTTTTTAAATGTTTGCTGGACTGAATATATAGCTATGAGTGCGTAGCCTGAAATAGTTACCATATAAAAGTTTAAAATGAACATACCGAATAGATAACCTAACAAAAGAAGTAATGAAGAGAATTGAACGATGTTGTCTTTAATGCTTAAATACAATTCCCTCAAAGCCGTAGAGACTATGACTCCACCAAAGGAGAATAAAAGTACTCCTACTAAGGAATTAGGAGACAAAAAGAATATTCCGATACTTCCTACCACTGCAGACCAATATAATTTATTTACCTTAATAAATGGAACTATAAGAAACACAGTCCCTATCACATTAAAGACCGTATAAAGAATCTTCATATCTGGATAGAACAAGAAGAAAAGAGCTATAGCGAAAGACGTGATCACACTCCCTATCAAGAGCATAGTATAGTCTGAGCTTTTGAGGATTATTTTAGGTTTCTCCTCCTCTTTTGGCGGTTGTTGAACATCAGACACTGGAATCTGAAAGAGAGGATAATGACATTTTTCACAGAACATCACTCCTTCAGGGTTCTCATAACCGCATCTAGGGCATTTAGTAAGTTTTGGCGGAGTAAGTGGCAAGGGATAATAACATTTTTCACAGAAGGCTGCATTGTCTGAATTCTCATATCCACATCGAGGACACTTTTTCATAATCACTCATTTCCACTCTGCGTTTTTAGAATTACCTCTTTGAACCTATCAACACATTTTCTGATTTCGTCTTTTAACTCCTCGTCCACTTCTCCTTCAGAACTAAAGGTTATCATATCTTCCGAAACAAATGCTACCACTTCTTTACCGTTGAATAGAAACTTCACGTAAAACATGTCGGACATTATTATACTTATCACGTGAGGACAGCTCTCCATCATTGTCCTAACTTCGGAAACTACTTTTCTGACAAACTCAGCCTTATCCTCACTCACTCGTTTTTTCTTGAACTCAACACCATCATATTCCCCTAAACTGACCTCTCCGTTTACCAAGATCGCTTCAACACCTCTTTTGTTGAGCTCTATCAGGAGACCGTTTTCATGTCTTATTACGCTCTTTGTCATTCGCTATCCACTTGATCTTTTCTAAAACACCCGGTATATTAATTCCCATAGGACAGACTTCTTTACAGTTCCCAGAATGGGTACATAGTGTCGCCGGTTTGGTATCACCGTAAACGATGTAAGACCACATTGCCCCCATAGGCCCAGTAAAAGGAGGAACTCCCCAATTAACTCCCAGAACTCTGTAGACCGGGCAGTGGAGATGACATCTACCGCACCTTATACAAAGTAATGCCTCTTTTAACACTTTGTCTTGGCTTATCTTAACTCTGCCGTTATCTAAGAGAACTAAGTGAAATTCTTTAGGTCCGTGAGCTGGGCTAACCCTTTTCATCTCGATATCTCCCGTAGAACTTGGACCTGAGGTTAGGTTAATATATGTAGGTGGATAGAGACCAGCATAGGCAGCTTGAACCGTAGCTTCTAACAATGCATGGTAAAATGTAGGTACTATCTTTTCAACCCCAGCCACAGCGATATGCACTGAGGGTAGGACAGTGGACATCCTTATATTTCCCTCATTTTCGACAAGAATGACAGAGCCGGTGTCAGCGGCTATCGCATTAGCCCCGGTTATACCTACATCAGCATTGACAAATTTCTCCCTGAGGAACTTTCTTACAATTGCTACTAACTCCTCATGAGTCGCGTTTTCACTTACCTCTACTCCTAACTTCTCCCTGAGGAGTTTTGCAACCCTCTCTCTAGTCATATGGATGGCAGGAGCTATTATATGAGAGGGAGGCTCATTAGCTAATTGTATTAAAAACTCACCTAAGTCTGTCTCCCACACTTCATTACCTAGTTCCTTTAAATACTCCCTCAACCTCATCTCGTAAGCAACCATGGATTTCCCAAAAACCACGATCTTGTTCTTTCCTACGATTTTCGCTATAATCTCTCTAGCTTCATACACGTTAGTTGCATAATATGCATTACCCCCCATTCTCTTAACCGACTCCATGGTCTGTTCTACGTATTTTTGTAGGTTGTTCAAAACCTCTAACTTAGCCTTTCTGAGCTCCTTTGCGAGGTCTTGAATATAAGAGTATTGGGATAGTATCTTATGAACTCTAGGTACGTTATTGTTTATGGTCCTTTCAACTGCAATATCCCATTCGCTCATTCTACCACCTCAGCAAAGTCGAGGATTTTGTGATATTTAGATAAATTTGCATAACACATGGGACAGACTACTGCTATGTTCTCGCTCAACCTTTTTAGTTGCTCCACTCTCAGCCTAGCAATTTTTTCGCTTAACTCTCTGTTTACCGGCTTTATTGGTCCTCCACAACAATAAGAAGTATCTTTCTCGGTCACTAACTCATCTTCAACAAGTTTCACTCCTGAGGAATTTAACAGAGATCTGTAGACTTCTCTCTTTCCTAAAAACCTTGAATACAAACAAGAATCGTGAACTACAATCTCGCCTTGCATCCTAGCTTTAACGTTACCTAAAAGCTCGAAATAACTGACGACATCTACGTCAAAATTCGTGAATTCTTTATACCTTAGCAACGCGTTATGTGTGTGAGGATCTACCGTGATTATCCTCTTAATACCTTTTTGCTTAAAGAAGTCCGTCACGATCTTAGCGTATTCAGCAAACTCATCTAAATAGCCAAGCTCTAATAATATTGCACCGCTATACGGCTCGCTTTCATATAAGTATCCGAACTGAACTCCTCTTCTCTTCAGCATTAAGGATATATTTTGTAATATCCTATACGCCCTATCAATTTCTTCCTTTGAGGGTTTTACTAGTTTAGCTAATGCTGATAACGATGAAAGCTTTTCTGCGTATGGAATGAATTTGGAGAAGATATCGCTTAATGAGGCAGTCTGATACATACACGAAGTGTAGATAATCGTTTCCCCTCCTTTCGGAATGTCCTTTGCCCAAGACGTACATACTGACTTGTCTATGGGATAGGGAAAACCAAACTTTTGAAGGTTTTGAAAAATTAACTTCCCTAACACCATTTACGATTATTCATAAAGATTATAAACTTTGAGGACGTAGATTAGAAAACTCTGTGTTTTTCTATTAACGAGAACTGGTGGAAAAGAAAAGCTTTGGGTGTTCCAAAATCTATGAAACAAGTTGAAAAGTTTATATTCAAGTCATAGAAAATACATTAACTTCATATTCTCATTAACCTTTTATAGTTGAAACAAATTGTGTAGTATTGATGATAACTGAATTTATAAAAAAAGGAAGAAACAAATTTTTCGCTTACGCCTTAATATTCACTTTTTTAGCCTCTCTACTACTTGCTCCTAACGTAGTGCTCTCTCATGCTTCATCATCTAAAGCACAAGTAAACATGATCTACGAGAGGTATTACAGTTCCTATAGTGCTCAAAACGGACTTGGAGGAAATATAATGCCTTCAGCCTCTGGTTCAGTAATTGTATATAAAGTGGAGTCAGCAAGAGCTAATTACACAGGCTCTGTGGGAGGAAAACTTGATGTGTATGCTAATATGACAACATATACAATTATCTTCTCAAACTCACTCTCCACAGTTAACGGATATGTTACAGTACAAGCTTTCCCTAACATGACCCTTACAGTGGTCACTAACATTCCTAACTTAATCGGGGTAGTAGTAAACGGGAGTGGAACTTCCACACTCGTATGGTCTGGGTTTAACTCAACTAAAGTCGACACTTTTGCATATATAAACGGTACGGGAACAGTGTACCTAGAATTCGCCAACGGTAGTGAGGTAGCTAGCATTCCCGTTACTATTAAAGTAGGACAACCAGAGACCGTA
>JAPYVG010000003.1 GCA_028277025.1 Sulfolobaceae archaeon | reverse complement strand
ACTTAACAACATGATGACTACCACAAGAGGGACAAGAAACGTCTTGCCTAAATACAGGCTTCCTACCCATAAGTAATACTCGTTATACAAATATAAATAGCTTAACAACGACACTATCTCCACACTCAATAAGCTAAAAAGTGAATTAAACTAGTAAATTTTAAAGTGAGATTCTAAAGGTATTAAACTATGGGAAAAAGGAAGGTTATTTTTGATACTGATACCGCTAGTGACGATACAATTGCATTAATGTTATCCTTAGAGTTTTTTGACGTAGTAGGTGTCACTATAGTAGCGGGAAACGTAAAATATGAGAATGAAGTTAATAACGCATTATTTACATTAGAATATTTAAATAGGGAAGATGTTCCAGTTTTTTTAGGCTCAAGAAGGCCAATATTAGGGAGATGGAGAACAGTAGAAGAGGTCCATGGGAAAAACGGCATGGGGGACTGGGACTATCCTATGCCTAAGAAAAAGCCTGAAAACGAACACGCAGTTGATGCGATAATAAGACTTTCAAAAGAGTACTGTTGCGAATTAGAAATTTTAGCAGTATCTCCTCTTACGAACTTGGCATTAGCAATATTAAAAGATCAAGATATTAAAAATAGAATCAAGAAGGTTTGGATTATGGGAGGTGCACTGTATAGGGGTAATACAACAGCTATAGCTGAATTTAACTTCTGGGTAGACCCAGAAGCAGCTAGTATAGTATTAAACTCTGGCCTAGATATAACAATAGTACCATGGGAAACTACTGAAGAGGCTGCTACAATAACAGATGAAGAATGGGAAAAAATTGAAAAAATGGGGACTAAAAGATCTCAGTTTTTTGTTAAAGCAAATAAAATGCTTAGGGAGTACTCAAAATCAGTAGGATCAAAAGGGAGTGTTCATCCGGACTCTTTAACGGTTAGCATAGCTTACGATAATTCATTAATAATTTCTTCGGTAAAGAAGAGAGTTTCCGTAGAACTATGTTCAGAATCAAGGGGAGCCATGTTAATTGATTGGTATAACTTAACAAAACAACAACCAAACGCTGAGATCGTTTTAAAGGCAGACGAAACAAAGTTCAAGAATTACTTATTTGGAATTCTTTCAAAACCTTAGAGCATTCAGCTATCGCTACTACATTTAAACTCTTTACGTTAATTCCCTTTTGTTCTAATTCCTTGTAGAGGTCATTTAGGTTTATATTAACATCAATTATTTGGTTAGTATCTTCACAGAATACGTTTACGTGAAGGTTTCTTCTAATCTCATACCATGTTATTCCGTTTACTTCAAATGAGTTGAGTAATCCAGCTTTTTCTAATGTATTCAATGCATTATATACAGTCGATAAACTTATACTAGGTTCACTCTTTTTTAACTCATTGTAGATTTGTTCACCGTTAAAATGACCTCCACTATACAATAATTTCAGTATTGCTATTCTTTGGGGCGTGACTTTTAACCCATGTTGTCTTAGCAGGTTAGCTAATTCAGTTTCCATCAAGTAGTGACTATTATCACAAAGCCATTTAAAAATTTCTATATACGGTTCTTTTTCGAGAGAAGATTAATAAATTTAAAAACTATATTTTCATTTATGAAAGTACTTGTTGATATAAGTGTTGAACCCATTGGGACTAATTCGACTAGTTTATCTAAATACGTTAAAAAAGTTTTCGAAGTACTAGACAAGCTGGGTGTGAAGTATTATCCTGCACCTTCAATGACTACCCTAGAATTAGATGACATAACAAAACTGGGTTACATAATAAGGGAAATTGATGATGAATTAGAAAAAATGGGTGTAAAAAGAATAGTAACTTTAATTAAGGTTGATGACAGAAGAGATAAGGAAAATAGCATAGAGCATAAATTAGAAGTAATTAGAAAGTAGAAGTATATAATTTTAGTTCGAGTAGGTATTTTCTAACCCTCTCGTCAGTTAGAGCTTTAACAATATCAGTAGTGGTTACAATACCTTTAATCTCTCCACTTGGGCCTACTATAGGAATTCCCTTAACCTTTCTGTTAGCCATTAATTTCGCAGCATAATTTAAGTCCTCATAATCATCCATGATAACTATAGTCGGTGTCATAACTTCTTTTACTTTAACTTGTAGGCCCTTAATTTTAAGAACTGGTGCGAGATATAGCAAGTCTGTTGTAGTTATAGTCCCAATAATTTTATTTTCCTCATTAACAACAATTAGTCTCCCTAAGTTCTTTGAGATCAAGAGATTTACTGCTTCGTCTATTGTCTTATTTTGGTCTATTAAGACTGGATTCCTAGTCATATATTCCGAGACTTTATGAATTCCCTTTATTAAACTTGAATAATATTGCGCTAAATCACTCTTTATAATCATTCCTAAGACTTTTCCGTCATCAGAAGTTACAATAAGTAACGGTTGCTTTTTCTCTATTATAAGTTGTGCAGCCTCCAGTGGTTCTATATCGTTAGAAACTGTTAATATATCCTTCCTCATTACCTCTGAGACGTAAACATTATCTAGTTCCCTTTCCCCTAATTTTGTAATAAATTCTAGAACATCTTTTTGAGTTAATGCCCCTAAAGGATTACCGTTTTCATCTGCCACTATTACTTTTGGCACGTATTCCATTGTCATTATTTTTATTGTATGTAGTAAGGAGTCATGAGGTCTTATTATTATTGGTTCTCTTATAATTCCCATGTGATAATATAAAAAATAAAAGTTCAAAAATGCTTAGTATAAAAAGTGATGGAGAAGTTTAGAGAGCTATTAATTGATATCACGCTATCCTCACGATTACATAATTACCAAGATATTATAGATGAGGGAAGAAAGAAGAGAGATACGTGTGCCTATTTCGACGGAGAAAGATGTAAGAAATTTATAGTAAAGGATAAGAAAATCCCAACCTCTTGGATAACTGACGACGAGATGTCGCCCCATCCATTAATATGTTATATATGCCCTAAATATTCTATAAAAAAAGAGGAGGAAAAGAAGGAGGTTATTGATTTATTTGATTTCCTTTTATATTATGAGAAGTTCAAAGAGGAAGTAGAGAGAGAACTGATTTATTTAGACCAGAAAAGAATAGAGTTTCCTTTTCAACTTTCTTTAAAGAGAAGAAGAGAAGATTTAATTACATTGCTGGACGATATAATAAATAAGATAAAGGTTCTGAAGGAATTAATTAAATTTGAAGCTAAATAACATCGGCCCTCTGTTCATCGTAGCTTAGTAGCCACTCGCAGAGGTGATCCTGCCGTAAAAGATTTGTAAAGTTAATTAATAAAATTGACTTGGCCACCAATCTATATCTTTCTTCTTTAACCCAAGTATATTTCTTATCCTTTCGATATCCTCCTTACTAGCTCTAACATCCTTATGAACCACTAATAGTGGAAATGGATACCCTTTAACGGAAACGGTAGTTAATGAGTTAAATATGTCAGTAATATATTCGGGGTTAAGGTAATCTACTCTTAAAACCTTTTCATTTGGCTCCAGTCTAATAAATGAGTAATAATAACTTTTCTCCCCTAATATTTCAGAAGCCTTCTTAGATGCTAGATATTTAGGATTGATTAGCTTAGCCTTTGGTTTGGTATATCCTACGTCTTTTGTGAACAACTCAAGAATAGTCATATCAGAATAATCTTCATTAAATAGATCTGTTGATTTACTCTTTTTTGAAATAAAAACTAACTTGCTAGGAAAACTTTCTACTAGTCTAGCTATTGCTATTTGGTTCTCAGCTATTAAGTACTCGTGCATCTTCTCTTCTTCTTTCTCTTCTAAAGACATCACTTTATCTTCACTAAATAGATCATCTAAGTCAGCAATTTTATCATCAAATTTACGTCTTCCTATTTTTTTACTAATACTTCCGTCTAATAGTATAAAATCTGCTTTATTTCCATATTTTAATGCCAACTGTAGTTCAAATAGTTGCATGAGGAGAGATATCCTCTCTTTAGCGTAGTTTCCAGGTTTAAACACGCCAACATACGCTTTACCGTCAACTATACTAATGTTTAGCCCCTCCGATAATACTGCTTCAGCGTTTATAGCAAATACGACTCCAGACCTAGTCTCCTGAGACCACATCCCACCATCAATCGATATTAGCTTTTTATTTGTCAATGAAGGCTTAGTAGGGATCCATACTTCTTTCAGTGTTTTCTCCACAGTATCTATTATGTCCTTCGACGTGCTAGAAAGTCCTCTAATTATCTCCTCTCTCTTAGATAACAATTCGTCATAGATCTTGCTTATCATTTTCTTCCACCATCACCTTACTTGTATCGTTTCTTTTCTCTACCCTTATAATATAATCACCCGCTTGTATTAGTTCTGGGTCATGACTGACTAAGATTATCTGAGGTACAACGTTTATTGCATTTCTGATTATGTCAATTAACTCCTTCCTCCTATATTCATCTAAGTTAACTGTAGGTTCGTCTAGTATTAGAAATCCTATATCCTTAATTAGAGTCTTAGCTAATGCTAGCCTTAAAGCTAATGCTATAGATACTCTTTCTCCCCCACTTAAAGACCTAATAGGTAATTTTTGCCCGCTAGAAGTATATACGCTTACCACATTCTTGTCCTTAAAGTTTATTTCTACTGCTGAAAAGGAAAGATCAAATTTAGATATCACGTCATTCAAATTGTTTTCTATTATGTTTTTTGCTGAATTCATAAGATAGCTCTGCAAATTATCCTCGCCTAAAATCTCCCTTAACTTGCTTAACTTGTTGATAGCGTTTTCAATTTTAGGTATGTCTTCCACTTTTTTAATTAGTTCTTCCAGTTCCTTCTTTTTACTCACTAATTCCTCTTTTTTACTAATAAATTTCCCCTTTAGTTCACTGACAGTCGATACATACTCGTCAACACTCTTTTTGAGGTCTATAGCCTTTTTACTTAAAATCTGAAATTCTTCTTCACTATAATTTAAGGAAGCTAACTCTTTTTTTAGATCTTCTAACCTCTGTGAGATCTCTTTTAACCTATTTTCGTTCTCTCTTTTTACTGCGAGTTTTTGCCTTATATCATCTAATATTTCTTTTTTCTTTTTCAATTCACCTAATTTCTTTTCAATCTCTGCAAGTTCTTTCCTTATTTCTTCCTCTACTATCTCAGATATTTTTAAAGTAGCAACGAGAAGGTTAACCTCTTCCTCTACCTTTCCTAATTCCTCTTTTTCCTCTTCTATCTCCTTCTTTAAGCTCTCTAGTTTCTCGTCAGATATGGACGAATAAGAAAGATATTCTTCATGTAAAGTCTTTATTTCCTCTATTCTTTTACTAACCTCTTCATATTTTTTGTGATTAACTGATAATAAATTAAATTCCTCTTCTAATTCTCTTAACTGATTCTCAAGTTCTTCTAACCTTCTTTTTAGCTCCTCTTTCTTTCCTTGATTTCTCGCAAATTTATCATATTCTGCCTTTATTTTTAACCTTTCTTTTTCTAGTTCACTTTTCTTACCTTTTATCTGATTTAACCCTGCCAATACTTGGTTAAGTTGTGCTTTTATCTTGTCTACTTCTTGCTCAATTTCACCTTTTATTCTGAGTTTATGCTCATTAGAAAGAGGCCTTCCGCAAACTGGGCATTTATCTCCTTTTACTGATTCAAGATTATTTATTATATTTTCTAGTTCACTTTTCCTTCCTCTTAATTCTCCATAAGATTTACTTAATTCGTTTTCTTTTTCCTGTATATTTTTCAATTCGTTTTCTATCTTAGTAAGCTGTTCTTGTATGTTATCCAAATTAGTTGTGTCTAAGTTTTCGAATTCCTTTCGAGTTTTGAGAATCTGCTCTTTAGTTTTACTAATTTGTGCAGATATAATATGGTATTTTTTCTCTTCATTCTCAAGTTTGTTTTTCTCTTCTAGTAAACTTTGATATTCTTTTTCTATCTCTTCTAGTTCTTTTTTCCTTTTTAGTTTTTCTTCTATTTCTTTCTTTTCATTTTCTAATCTAGTTAGACTTAACTCTATTAATTTCCTATTTTTGAGTAAATCAATTAGTTTTTGTAAAGATTGTTTTTTGGTTTCTAATTCATTTTCATAAGAAATTTCTTCTTCTAGTTTTCTTTTCTCATTCTCAAGTACATCAATACCTTCTATTTCTTCTTCTAGTTTTCTTTTCTCATTCTCTAGACCAGTAACCTCAGTCACTAGTTGTAAATATCTTTCTCTTAACTTCTGTTTTTCCTCTATTTCTTTTTCCAATTTTTCTAACTCTTCCTTTAGTTGTTGTAATTCCTTCGATTTTTCCTCTATTTCTTTTTCCAATTTTTCTATTTCCTCTTCATCTTTCTTTATTTCATTTTCTTTTTCATCCCTTTTCTTTCTAAACTCTTCTAGGAGCTCCTCCTTCTGTTTAAGTTCTTTAACTAGAGAAGCTATAGGTCCTTTAGAATCTCTTAACTCTTCTATCTTTTTGATACGCAGTATCTCTTTCATCACATCTGGCAATTTTTCGAAGATTTCTTCTATCTCGCCTTGCCCTACTATAATAGTAGAAGTCAAAATTTTATAATCCATTCCACCTAGAATCTCTTTAACCTTTTGTGTCGTTTCTGAAGCTCTCCTCGCTAAAGTTATCTTTTTACCATTTTCGATTAATGAAATTGTATCAGACACTGTGGATCCAGCAGAGATATATCTTTCCACTAAGTACTCCTTACCTTTGACTTCAAAAACTGATTGGACTTTAGCCTCTCTTTTCCCCTTCTTTATTAAATCGTCAATGTTCACATCTCTAGTTACTTCTCTGTATAATGAAAATAAGATAGCATCAATTATTGAACTTTTTCCAGCTCCGTTGTTTCCCACTATTACGTTTATTACTCCTTTGAACTTTACTACACTGTTTTCATGGCTTAAGAAATTATTTAGATAAACTTCTTTTATGATCATGTTAGACCCCCGCAAAGGTTTTAAGAAGCTTAATTAAGGTTTCCTCGTCGTCTTCCTTTATAATTTGCAAAACTAATTCCGCCTCTTCCTTTTTGTATCCGGCTTTAGTAGTTAAGTAATTAAGAATTAATTCGTCTATTGATGAATATTTTATGTTCGTATCCTTATCTTCTTTAACTATATAAGTATTATCCTTGTAAATCCTCCAGTATTCAACTACTTCATTTAATCGTGATAATTTCTTAATTACTAAGTCTCTTCTAATACTCTGTCCCTTTAAGATTACGTGGAGTATAGGTTTCTTCTGTTTAAAAACACTCAATTGTTGCATAACTTTATCCACTTCAGAATCAAGTTTATCTGTATTAATTTCAGTTACTATTTGTGGTCTTATATCCGTATTTATATATTGTAATTCTACCTCCTTTTTAGAGAAATCAATCAAGGTAGCACCTTTTTTGTATTTCTCATAGTCTTCTATTTCTTCCTCTCTCATTATATCTGGGGAGCCGGCGATTTCCAATATCCCTCCATTTGGTAATACTTGTTTATAACGAGAATGAAAATGTCCTACTGCGTAAACACTAAAACCGCTAGGTAAATCTGAAACTTCTATTTGCCACGCCCCATTAAAGGGTAGAATCTCTCTTAGTCCTTGATGGAGTAGCAAAATACTCTTATTGCTCTCTGGTTTTGCGGAAATTAACTTATTCTTTAAGTCTTTTATAACTATGTTGGGTTTGTGAGAAATTCCATGTATTTCAACATCATTAATTTTTATTGATTTTCCATCTAGTAATGTCAGAAGTTCGTATTCTTCTAATATTCTTTGCGGGAATATTGAGTTTTTTCTTTTTGGTGTATCATGATCACCAGCAATAGAAACGAACTTTATTCCATTGTCTTTTAATCTTTTTAATTCCTTAATTGCATGCAAAATCGCTCTAGGAGGTGGCTCATTTACATCGAACAAATCACCGGAATGAATAATAGCATCAACGTGTTCCTTTATCGCTATATCAATTAATTGGGTAAACGTGGAGTAAACGTCGTCTTCCCTAAAATCCTGATTGTACTGTCTCTTACCTAGATGCGTATCTGAAATGTGGAGGAGCAGCATATACTCACCCCCAACTTGCGATATCAGAATGAAGGTCCTCTTCTTCGTTAGCTCTCTTCCATTCCTCTAATAAATCTGGGTCGCTTCCGAGTAACTTTCCTTCAAACTTATCTATTTTTACGATTGCAGGCAATCTAACTATATTCCCTACTATTATCGCCTCTCCAGTGTCTAACGAAGAAAGGCCTTCAACTAAGTCTTCGCTTAAGTTATCACTAGTCTCCAAAACGTACTTTTTATCCGTAGGCTCTACCATTTTAAGGATTATCTTATTAGTCATTTGGCTTAAGATGTTCTCATCTAATCCTTTAGGCCTCTGGCTTACTATAACTAAGCTAACTCCAAATTTTCTTCCCTCTCTAGCTATCCTACTAGCCCATTCCTTAGTTAAAGTGTTAGTGTCTTTAGATAATAGTACATGGGCCTCCTCAATTACAATTATTATAGGGAACTTTAACCCTCCCTTACCCTTGACCTTATTTTCTTTCCTAGCGTTTAATATCCTCCTCAAGTAATGTGCTACTATCGCGTCTATGGCGTCTTCGTCTAAGGAACTTAGATTAACTACATTAACCATTCCTAGTTTTAGTTTGTTTATAACGTCACCAAAAGTAAAGTCAATAATATCAGAGTACTTATCGACGAAATCTTCTATTTTATTTAATACTTCATCTCTGCTGTCCTTTCTACTCTTAGTTTCTATTTTTGATACTTTCTCCTCTAACATTGGAGCGAATTTTTCATTTAAATCCGTATAACTTAAAGTACCCTCTTGTAAACCTTGTTTAACTTCTTCAATGAACTCTTTATAAGCCCTTCTGAAAACCCTGTATTGTATAGTAGCGTTTTCTCTTATTTGGAGAAGGGTAGCGAATTCGTTCACAGTCAAATTAAGCGGGTTAATTTTAGGTATGATATTGTTTAGCTTAGGGATATCACTCTCAAAATATTCACCGTGATAGTCAAAGATTAGTACTGATCCCCCAATTTCTGCAATTCTTGATGATAGTACTGCAACAGTGTTTGACTTACCAGAACCGGTTGCGGCCAAAATAGCTAAGTGTCTAGCCAAGGAATTTAATTTTATTTTAACCTCAACGTTAGTCCCGATTAGTTTACCGATTCTTATAGACCCTGTTGAGAATACGTTTTTTAGTTCATCTTCTCTAGCTAATCTTACTGGTGTACCAGCTACGGGTGGTAAGTCCGGTTGTGATAATTTTTCATCCAATTTACAGAGTAGTTTTATTTTAGCCTTGATGTAATAAGGTATTGAATTATTAAATTGTTTTATTTTCTCTATAAATTGAACATCATTCAAATTATTATCTAGAAGAGGACTTCCCGTATAAGTGTTAGTAATTAGTCCTAATACTTTTTCGTCATCATACTCTAAAACAACGTAATGCCCAGTCCTAATTTTTTTCTCTAGCAAAGCAGTAGCTTCTTGTGTTGTTGCTGATCCTATTATATATCCTATTTTCATCAATAATTTTTACGTATAGGACATTAATTTCTTTTTCGTAGACAAAATGGTAATACCAAATGCTAATGTGAATTATGAAGAATTAAAAAAGAGAATAAATTCGTTTATAAAGCAGCTGCCTTCTGAGCAGTTTCTGCTATTTTTGCTTCTTCTTCTGCGTACGCGCAGAGCATTGCTTCTATGTCTGCATATCCTTCTGCTTTAGCTGTTAATGCAACCTTATTATATGTGTCCACGTGTTCCTTGCCCTCCTTAACAGCGAAGTCAGATAGTAGTGCCTTTACTTTTAATAACTCACTAACTTTTCTAGCAGTTTCTGCTATTTTTGCTTCTTCTTCTGCGTACGCGCAGAGCATTGCTTCTATGTCTGCATATCCTTCTGCTTTAGCTGTTAATGCAACCTTATTATATGTGTCTACATGCTCTTTTCCTTCTTTTTGTGCAAACTCTTCTAATATTTTTTCAATATTTTGGAGGGCCATGTTTAAGCCCATTAATCATTACCTTAATCGAGTATATAAAGATTTGTTAACCACTTTACACATTAATTTAAAAAAAGATTAGGTAAGTTTTTCTCCAGATTCAAGCAATTTTAGAAACGTTTCGTTAGCTCTAGAATAATATTTTGATGCCTCCTCTTCCAATCTTTTTCTTTCGTTATAATCAGATTCCTTCTCGGAAAGTAACTTACTCAATAAATACCTTGTCGAATAGAATATGAACTCTTCGTGCAAGGACTCGAACTTGTCTTTTTTACATATCTCTTCTAACCATTCTTTTACACTCTCAATTCCCATATACTTTATCATCTTTTCTAAAATACCTCTAGCGTGACCTAGTTCTACTAAAGCTTTTTCACTTATCATCTTAGCCTCTTCTTCTCTCCCTAATTGCCTTAGTTTTTCAGAAGAAAATGACAATAGAAGGTGGTCTTCACTATTAGCCATAAAAAGTCTTTTTAATCCCATTTCGGTTTGTGTTCCCTTCACAAGAAGAGATATTAGTGGAAAAATAAAAGTATTTGTAAGTGATGAATGGACTCCAATGCTGAGTAAGTGATGAGGTAACCCGAATCTGAATTTATAATGTGATATAGAGAAGTTTATATAATGATAACTACAAAAAGGATGAGGGCTTTAGAGATAAATAGTGAGGCACTAGGGGTTCCAACTTTACTTTTAATGGAAAACGCTGGGAGAAGTGTAAGAGACGAAATAATCTCTCGTTTTAATCCGCAAAACCTTTCAGTAGTAGTATTTGTAGGGCATGGAGGCAAAGGCGGTGACGGATTGGTTGCTGCGAGGCATTTAGCTGGTGATGGTACAAAAGTAGAGGTGCTATTACTTGGAGAAAATAAGCACAAAGATGCGATATTAAACCAGTCAGCAGTCGAGGAGATGGATTACTCAATAAAAATTACTGAAATTAAAGACATCTCCCAATTGAGACCAGTAGAGGCCGATGTACTAATAGACGCTATGTTAGGTACAGGTTTTAGTGGTAAACCAAGAGAACCGTTTGCCACTGCGATTAAAGTGTTTAATCAAAGTAAAGGATTTAAGGTTTCTATAGACTTGCCTTCCGGAATAGATGCGGATACCGGAGAAGCTCCTGGAGAGTATGTTGAACCAGACTTAATAGTTACATTTCATGATTTGAAACCTGGTTTATCTCGTTTTATCTCAAAAACAGTAGTTAAGAAAATAGGTATTCCGCCAGAAGCCGAGATTTATGTAGGCCCAGGGGATTTGATTGTTAATATAAGGAAGAGAAGCATAAAGAGTAAAAAAGGTGATAATGGTAGGGTTTTAGTGATAGGTGGAAGTTACACATTCAGCGGTGCTCCGACTCTTTCGGCTTTAGCCGCTATGAGAAGTGGTGCTGATTTAGTTTATGTTGCTGCACCAGAAGAAACAGCAAAGATTATCGCCGGTTTTTCACCTGATTTAATTTCTATAAAACTTTCAGGGATAAATATATCCCCTAAAAACCTAGATGAATTGAAACCATGGATTGATAGGGCTGATGTAGTAGTTGTTGGGCCCGGAATGGGGATGAGTGAGGAAACTATAGAGGCATCTAAATTGATAGTTGATTATTTAAAATCTAAGAATAAACCGGCAGTTATTGATGCTGATGCATTAAAGGCTAATGCTGGTAAAGAATTATATCCTAATGCTGTTGTCACCCCTCATGCCGGTGAGTTTAAGATTTTCTTCTCCGAACAGCCCTCAGATGATATAAAGAAGAGGATAGAACAAGTGATTAATGCTTCTAGGAAATGTAATTGTGTTGTGTTACTTAAGGGTTACGTTGACGTAATAAGTAATGGTAAGGAGTTCAAACTTAATAAGGCCGGTAACCCCGGTATGAGTGTAGGCGGTACTGGAGATACACTAACTGGTATTATAGCAACTTTTATGGCTCAAAAATTGGATCCCTTTACTTCAGCGTATTTAGGTGTTTTCGTTAATAGTCTTTCGGGTTCGTTAGCATACCACGAGATAGGAGAACACTTAGTAGCTACTGATGTGGTTAATAAAATTCCAGAAGTGCTTAATGATCCTATTAATTCATTTAAGAAAAAGGTATATAAACGTATTCTTAACGTCTAACTTTTTCCCCTTAATTTCTTTACTATTTGTAGTGATTTGTCTGCATGTTCTTCAGCTTTTTTCAAGTTTTTAAGGACTTCCACTATCTTACCGTTTTCATCAATAATGAAAGTAACCCTTTGTGCGCTTGTCCCTTTATCATTTAACACCCCATAAGTTTTACTGATGTTCTTATCCTCATCAGAGACCACTGGGAATCTAGCACCGTATTTTTCAGCGAACCTTCTTTGGGTTGATATCGAATCTACGCTAACCCCTATTATTTCCGCATTTAACTGTTTAAATTGTTCATAAAGTTCGGTAAACCTCTGTATTTCTCTGGTACAACCCGGCGTAAAGGACTTAGGATAAAAATATAAAACTACTATGCTTTTACCCCTATAATCGGAGAGTTTAATTTTACCTTGAGTGGATTCTGCTTCAAAATCCGGTGCTTCACTTCCAATCTCTAAAGGCATATCTTTAATTTTAAAACCAGTCTTAAATAGTTAAGTTTAAAGACTTTTAATATTGTGGTTTGTGTAAATGAGAAAGATTCCAAAAACTATGTCTACACAACACCCAGATAATGCTAGAGTGCCGGAATGGAGTAAAAGTGAGGTGATAAGTGGAGAAGCGGAAGTTATTGAAGCGTATTTAGCTTATGAACATTATGGTGTTGACGAGGTTATGTGGGACGCTGAAGGTAAAGACGTTGATACTCACGTTGTTAGGAAGTTATTTTCTCAATACTCAGAATTCTTCAAGGAAAAAATACTGGGGAGGGATATTTTCTTAACATATCGTATTCCAAATCCTAAAATTGAAGGAGCGGAAAAGAAAGTGTTTGCAGAAACCATGCAAAGTATACCGATAACTTACGATTTAGCGGAAAAGTTTTACGGGACTAGTACTCTTACACCGCCAGTCTTTGAAGTAATTCTTCCCTTTACTACGGACTATAAAGATCTAGTTGCGATAGTAAAATACTATGAAAATGTCATAGTTAATAATGAGAATACTAAATTAATAGACGATATTTATGTTAAGGATTTAATAGGTGAGATTAATCCTAAAAAGATAGAAATAATTCCATTGATCGAAGACAGAGATTCTATGTTTAGAGTAGACGAAATTGTGGGAGGATATATTAAAGCGATAAACCCGCCGTATATGAGGGTGTTCTTAGCTAGAAGTGACCCAGCAATGAATTATGGGTTAATATCTGCTGTGTTAGCAGTAAAATACGCTCTTAATAGGTTAGGCAAAATGGAAAAGCAGTTTAATATTAAATTCTTCCCATTATTAGGTGTTGGTGCTTTACCCTTTAGAGGGCATTTTAGTCCAGATAACGTAGACAACGTTATAGATGAATATAAAGGTGTTCATACTTTTACAGTGCAGTCGGCGTTTAAATATGATTATGATGATGAAATGGTTGTTAATAGTATTAGAAAAGTAAATGAGAGGGAAATAGGGGACAAGAAGTGTTTAACAAGTGAAGAGGAAGCAATCTTAAAGAAAATAGCTGAGCTTTATACGTCTTATTACCAGCCAATAATAGAGAGTCTTGCAGACGTAATAAACAAAATAGCGTTACTTTTACCAAAGAGGAGGGCTAGGAAACTCCACATAGGCCTTTTTGGCTATTCGAGAAGCACTGGGAAGGTGACATTACCTAGAGCGATATCCTTTACGGGGGCCATGTATAGTATTGGAATACCTCCAGAAATAGTTGGTCTCTCGTCACTGAATAAGTTAAATGACAAGGAGTTTGAGGTATTATTACAGAATTATAAATACTTGAAGGATGATTTGCAGTATGCGGCTAAGTTTATTAATCTAGAAGCGTTAGAACTAGTTAAGGAAATATGGAATATTAGTGATGAAGTGATTAAGAGGATAATGGAAGACATTAAATTTGCTGAGGAACAATTAGGTTTAAAGATTGGTGGTAACGATTATGTTAGTAAGAAACACGCTTTAATGTCGAGCTTAACACTTGTAGCTCTTAAGGAGGGACAAGTAGAAGAGGCTAAAAGTTACCTTTTAGAGATGGCTAAAATAAGGAGATCATTAGGATGAGAATACTCGTAACTGGCCTTTTACCTTATGATTCTGGTAAAACAACTTTCTCCCTATCCCTTATCAGATCGCTAAGTGAAAACAATATCAAGTTTTTCCCTCACAAACCCGTTGCTGGTCATAATGCTTGGTATAGTTATTCTACCTTAATTAGAAGCGGGGAATTACACATACTTTTAGGCAATGATGCGTTAAAATATTACGATGAAACTGGTTTTAACCCCGCTGAAATAAACCCATTTGATGTCCTATTATCACCAGTAGATCTCCAGAAACTGTCGTTTGACATTAGGTTTTATAAACAATTAATGTCTGAGGGACTTCCAGTAATGGTTAGAACTTATGACTGTACTTCCCCTCAGTCAGAACATTTTATCTTACACGATTTAGATAAATTAGTCCCAGACACTCTATCTGATAAACTGAAAACGTTAGGAAATGAGTTAAAGGCGAGTAAGACAGATTTACAAAACATGCGCGAATTAATAGATTTATCTCCTCAAATCTCAGAGAAGTGCACGAACAAGATCCTCTCGGAGTATGAAAACGTTATAATTGAATCGTATAATGACGCTTTAGCACCCAATTTAGCCTCTTTAGAGGTGGATTTCCTTTTCGCGATTTCGCCTGGGAAAGCGTTTTTAATAGAAGATTTTAAGGAAATCATAAGGTTATTCTCTTATCCGCCTTGGCTAATAAACGTGTCTTCCTTCATTAAATACTCTAGGAAAATACGCTCATTTAGAATTGAAACTTATTCATATAAGCTTTCTGACGAGTTATTAGACTTTTTATTACAATAATTGTAATAATTCATAATAGTTACTTTAAACGATAATAAGCTTTTTAGTTATGCAAATATTATTTTATCCCATGCAAGACAAGTTCGTTACAGTTAAGGGAGCAAAAATCCATTATATTGAAGAAGGAAACGGAAAACCGTTCTTACTATTTCACGGTGCAAGATTTAATGCACATACATGGGTTGAAACCGGTACTGTTAACGCGATAGCGAGTGCTGGTTTTAAAGCAATATCAGTAGACTTTCCAGGATTTGGCAAATCCGAGAACGGTGACTTTGAATCTCTTTCTTCATTTATAAAAGATTTCATGAATACTATGGGAATAGATAAGGCTTATTTATTAGGAGCATCAATGGGAGGTGAGGCGGTATTAGGTTTTGCCGTAGAAAACGAAAGTATGGTTGACGGATTAGTATTAGTTGGTGCAGTAGGTGTAAGTAGTTATAGAGATAAGTTAAAGGTATTGGACGGGAAACCAATACTCCTAATATGGGGCGAGAAGGACAGTGTTTCACCGAGGTCTAACGCTGAATTAATTCTGAAAAACGTAAAAACTGCTAAGCTAGTAATAGTTGGGAAACAACACGCTTGTTATCTTGATGACAACGAGAGATTTAACAAGGAAATTATACAGTTCTTAAAGGGACAGTGATAATGGATGAAGAGTTAAAGTCCAAACTTTTAGAGGTGTTAAAGGATAAGAGGATGCTAGAAATTTTAAAACATTTAAAGAAAGCCAATGTTGATTACGGAAAGTCAATAATGCTAAATACTAAAATTCCGATACAGGAAGTAGTGGACTTATTAGATAAATTAGAGAAACTAGGGTTAATAGAGAGAGTTCACGGTGCGACGTTAAAGAACACAGAAGCTAAGTTCAAATTAAGTAAAGAAGTACACAAACATCACACTTATTATACACTGACCAGGGAAGGAGATCATTTACTCAGACAACTGGATGATAAAGAGTTAATAAATGCTTATATTGAATTAGTTAAGAATGACCAATTTGCGTTAGATATTTTGAAGATTGCGGATGAAGTAAATGCTGATCATGCACTAACTTATGCTAAGCTTACTCACAAACCTTTAGAAGAGGTGATTCCTAAATTGGAGGAGTTGGAAAGAGAAGGATTATTAGAGGAGGCCAAATCAAAGATAATCAAATTTGGTGAGAGAAAAAGTAAGCCTAAAAAGGAGACTAGAACGCATCATAAATATTATGGCTTATCGAGAATTGGAGAGCTTGTTGTAAGGGAACTAAAGAGAAAAGGAATTTTGCCTAAATAAGTTAGCATGAATAATTAAGAAATTATAACGCTCTAAAAATTCCCCTCTTTAGCTTAATATTCATAGGAAATTTGCAAGAATTAATATGGGCTATTTGATGTAATATCTGTTTAAAGGCTTTCCTTTATCTTATCGTGTAAGAACTGCAAAGTGCTAATCAAGTTGTAATTTTCATTTATCTCTTTAGAAATCAGTTCCTCGTTTTCTTTTACGATTTCAAAAATCTTATTATTCAAGACTCTCCTCAAAAGTAATTCTATCATCTTTATCCTCCTCTCTCTTATCCTCTTTTCAAAAAGACCATGCTCTTTAACGTATGTTAAATGCTCTTCAAATAAATCCACCGTGTCCTTTATACCAACTCCCTTTATCGCAATAGTCTTTACTATTCTCGGTTTCCAACCGTCTCTATAATCAATTTCTGCTGACTCAACTGCAAATCTTATTGTATCGTAAAGAATTTCGGCTTCCGGTTTATCAGCTTTATTTACGATATAGATATCGCCTATTTCCATTATTCCAGCTTTTAAAGCCTGTATCTCATCTCCAGTGCCTGGAACGTTTACAACAGCTATTGTATGAACCCCGCTAACTACATCAGTATCAGTTTGTCCTGCACCAACAGTCTCAACTAAGATTCTGTCAAAGCCTAAACCGTCTAGAGCTTCAATTAGCATTAAAGCTTCTGAAGAGATTCCTCCTAAATGACCCCTTGATGCTATACTCCTTATAAAGACGTTCCCATTATAATTCTTATTACTCATCCTAATCCTATTTCCCATGAAGGAACCCATGGTGAAAGGACTTGAGGGGTCAATCAATACTACCCCTACTCTATGTCCTCTTCTTACATATTCTTCAATGAGTTCGGCAATTAAGCTACTTTTTCCAGCACCAGGAGAACCGGTTATACCTATAACGTGTGCTTTTCCAGCCCTTTTCATCAACTCTTCGAGGCTCTGTAAACCCTCATTTGACAAGTATTCGATCTTAGTGAGTAGTCTAGCTATTGAGAGTTCGTCACCACTTAATGCCTTTTCAAGTAGAGTTGCCAACCTTTATGCCCCTTTTAGTCTCTACAGCTTTAGTTATCTTTTCGGTTATTTCTTTAAGACTTGAGCCCGGTAGAAACACTTCGTCGACTCCCATCTCTTTGAGTTTAGGTACATCTTGAGGGGGAATAACTCCGCCTACTACTAGTACAACGTCATTTAATCCTTTTTCTCTCATCTGATTAACTACATGGGGTATTAGTTCTAAGTGGGCTCCACTAAGTATGCTTATCCCTATTACGTCAACGTCCTCTTGTATAGCGGCTTTTACAATCTGTTCTGGTGTCTGTCTTAATCCAGTGTAAACTACTTCCATTCCGGCATCTTTTAAAGCTCTTGCGATAACTTTTGCCCCTCTATCATGGCCATCAAGGCCTAATTTTGCCACGAGGACTTTAATTCTCTTCTGTTGTTGGCTCATCATATATCTTGTTGTTTATATTCTTTAAATTTTTTAATGATTGGTTTATATTTCTATGTATTTAACGGAAAGTTGTAAAGAAAATATAATCAATCTTAAATTTGGAATACTTTCTCCTCTAACTTTCTTTAACTACTAAGTTAGCATATAATGCTGTCAGACTTCCCATTACTAATAGTAACTCTGTTACTCTTATTTTGAGTCAAAGGGGAGGCTTAGAGACGCTAAATGAGACTCAGTAGTGGAGAGGAATTTGGGAATTGCTAAAAGGTAATTAGGATTCGAAATCCCAAATTTGGAAGAAGTTTAGGAAAGTTGAGAGAGTAGTTTACATGCTAATAATTCAAAAGGAAGAAACTAAAGGAAAAGGAGTTAAAGAGGCCGAATTTAAGCAAAGGTTTTAAGGAGTTTGAGAAATTCCTTAATGAGTCAATCTTCACTCAAGATAATTTAGTTAATGGTTATGTGGTTACAGAGTGTTTAGCAAAGTTTATTACTCTCTTTCAACTCAACGCATGATGTGATAGTTAACAGTCCTTAAATTCTCCACATGATAAATATAAAGAGGGAGAGGAATGGGTAATAAGGTTTTCACATTTGGTGATATAAGGATTCGTGAGGTTAAGGGTAAGTATTATGTTTACATCATAGAGAAGGATAATGAAGGTAACAGAAGGGACCATTACGTAGGATCTTTAGATAAGGTCGTGAAAATAGGACTGGAGGTGTTAGGGGGAACACCCCCTAACACAGTGGGGCCGGCGGGATTTGAACCCGCGATCACCAGGGCCCAAGCCTGGCATCCTAGTCCAGGCTAGACTACGGCCCCATCTGAGTAATATCTATCTTTACAAAAGGGTATTTTAAATTTACGCAAATCACTCTTTTGTATGCTCTCTACTTTATTAACAAACGCGTAAAGTTAACTTTCAGCACAACAAGTTTAGAATTATTTTTATTTTTCCTAATTTAGATATAAAAATTAACTATCTTAAAACACTAGGTGATTTTGTGAATAATTCTATTCAATCTTTCCTTTTAGTGGATATATCAAATTTGGTATTATCTATTGAGAGAATTAAATTATACAAATCAAATAAATACTCTTTAACTCTGTTAAAATTCAATCCCTTATATCGTAAAAAATATTTGAGAGAGTCTCATTAGTATGACTCAAGTTAGTACCGTAAGGTTTATTTATGACAATATCGTAACATATCATGACCTAAAATGGTAACAGTAAAGTTCAAGTATAAGGGAGAGGAAAAGGAAGTAGACATTTCAAAGATAAAGAAGGTTTGGAGAGTAGGGAAAATGATATCGTTCACTTACGACGACAACGGCAAGACTGGTAGGGGTGCAGTAAGCGAGAAAGATGCACCAAAAGAACTATTGGATATGTTAGAAAAACATTCAAAGAGCAAGTAAATAATAAGTAGATAGATAACAAAAATAAAATCTTATTTTCTTTCAGTCTCTTTTTTCTTCTCATCTATTTCTCCTTTTGCAAACTTCTCAGTTTCAGATTCTTTCCAGGGTTCCGCTTTCTCAGTGAACTTAACTTCAGATTCCATACCGGCAAGCCTTTTTGCAACCTCCTCCGCGTACTTTAGGTCGTATAATCTCGTAAACATTATCCTCTGTGCAGCCGGGCTACCAGCACCATGAACAGACTCTATTTGGAAAGCGACACCCAAACTCACGTTCTCTAATAATCTCACCATCCTAAGCCTGTCTTCAGCTGTATAATCCTCAACTCCTTGTAAATACTTAGCTAAATATTCTCTCAATTTAGGATTCTTTAAGTCCCATTCACTTGGTGCTGTACCTATTATACCTCCCGCGATGTCTATTGCTAACTGCGCTATTTGGGCTGGAAATCTAGCAACTAAGTGTTTTGTAACGTTGGCATGCATTGGGTTAACCCACCAACAGTTAGGACATACTTGTACAGCATTTAGACTCGCTGCAATCCCCGCCGAGTACATCGTTTCAGTTAAGAATATTTCTTCTGTCAATTTCTCTTGTACATGTGGAGCTTTCTCTATTCCTATCTGTTTAGCCAAATTATATGTCGCACCTATAATCACATCTCCTAGTCCGGCTTTACAACCTCCGTAACCTTGTCTGTGGTATGCTGAGAATATCTCAACAAGTTGTGCAGTGTATTGCCAATCTCTTAGTAAGAACACCCTTTCCATTGGTACAAACACGTTGTCAAATATTACTAATCCTTCATGATTATAGAAGTAGGGTAAAGCGTCAATATCCCCTCCTTCAAGTCTTCTTGCGTCATTTAATTGTCTACCAACTACTATCTTTATTCCTTCTGTGTCTGTAGGTATAGCAAAGGCTATTGCATAGTCCTGGTCTTCTGGTCCCATAGCCCTAGTGGGTAATACTACTATTTCTTCACTTGCAGCAACCCCAGTAATGTTTGCCTTAGCTCCAGATACGTATATACCATCTTTAGTTATTTCTGTAACTCTAACATAAGCGTTCTTATTAGGTTGCTGATGAGGTTTTAACGTTCTAACGCCTTTTGCATCAGTCATTGCACCGGCTAGTGCTAAGTCCTTCTTTTGTACTGTCTTTAAATACTCTACGAACCTCTCTTTGGGCTCTGTCTTCCCTTTTTGAGCCATTAGTTCAGTTATTATATATAACGTATTTAATGCGTCATAACCAACACATCTCTGGAAGCACGCTCCGGTCTTATGACTTAACTTCCTTAGCAGTTTCACCTTTGCAACCAAATCTTCTGGAGATCTGTGAATGTGGTTAAACCTATTTACTTCCTCATTTATGAAAGGACTCCATGCCCTAGCTAATTCTTTTGTATCCTCTTCCCACGGTGCGTCAAAAGTGGCTTTAAAGGCCATTATAGAGGGTTTTAAGAAGGGATTAGTAGTTACATCTTTAACTTCTTTCCCTAATACATAAATCTCGACCTTGTTTCTTGTTTTTATCGCCTCTAGATACTGCTCACCAGTTCTTAGACCCATGGTTAATCTTATGTGTTTAAAGTTTTTAAACTTTCGTATAATCTAAATTTTTGTCTTTACTAAATTAACAAATATAAAAAGTAAATAAAATTTTATTTCTTCTTCCTCTGGTCTAGGAACACTTGTAACTTATAACCAGTCCATACGCTTTGTCCAGGCTTTAACCATTCTATTTCTATGTCATCTGGGTTAATCCCCAGTCTACTTCCTAAGATCTCTTTTGCTTGTTTATCATAAGCTGGGTCTACAAATTCCCTTCTCGTTTCAATCTTGATCTTAAACTTATCCATTTCATTGTCATAGACTACGATGTTAAACATTCCAGTGGTATCTGGGATCTCGTTCACAGCGTCTTCCACATAAATTGGGAATAATAATTTACCTCTAACTCTAAACATCCACTCAACTCTACCGGGTATTGGTTCAGCAAACCTCATATGAGTTATGCCGTAAACCGGATCTGGGTCTGTTATGAACTCGTTTTTAACGTAATCGCCTAGGCTGTATCTAATTAAAGGCATTGTGAAGTGGTTAAGCAGTGTGGCTATCAATTCTCCCCTTTCTCCCTCACTTACTGGCTCATCAGTCTTTGGGTCCACTACATCAAATATTTCCATATCTTCCCAAATGACTAACTGACCTTCAGAGCCTGGTACCTCTATTGCCATATGCCCATCTGTAGTTCCCCACACATTAATTGCTAGTTTTGCGTTTGGATGAACCTGGAACAATTTCTTTTTAGTGTTTTCTGCTGCTGCACCACCATGAAGTAGCAAGACTTTAAATGGTGTTTCCCACCCTTCAAGCTTAGCCTCTTCACCTATTAACCTATGTAGCCACGGAGTTGTTGCAAACACATCAACTTTCCAGAGTTTAAAGATTAACATATGCCTATTTTTCCAGCTGAAGAACGTTTCACCTCCACCGGCTATAGCAGTAGCACCACATCTCCACATTGCCGTTTCAACTACTGGCGGACCCCAGCTGTAAAACCCACTCATATTAAGATAGTTTGCGTAAACTACTGTAGGTTTTACCCCAGCAAAAGTCCATAAGTATCTCGCTTGCCCTTCTTGGAAGTAGTCTAATTCTAGTGCACCCCATCCTTGGAAAGTAGGCAATCCAGTTGAACCTGATGTGGCACCCACAAACCTTATCCTCCTAGCCAACTCAGGGTGCATTATTGTACCGAATGGTGGGTTCGCTTGTAAGTCCTTTCTCAACTCATCCTTCCTAAGGATGGGGATTTTTACCACATCTTTCCAGTCCTTTATCATATCTGGTTCGAAACCTTTCTCTTTCCAATAACGCCTATAGAAAGGTATGTTATCCCATGCCCACCTCACTATGCGTTTTAGTCTGAACGTCTTTAGCTTATCAAGTTCTTCCCTTGGCATTGTCATTACTTTGGGATTCCATAGCTTTTCTGACGGGTCTGGTGGGTACTGAGATCTGATATATCCCTCTCTCCTTAACTCTTGATGTATCCCCTCATATTCAGAAAGTACACTCGACATATGCTTAAATAGTATAAACAGTTTAAAAAGAATTGAGTCAGTAAAAAACGTTTTTAATTAGCTATATTTATGGAATCCCTCACCGCTTTTCTTACCTAATTTTCCGCTTCCCACTAAGTTCTGTAGTAATTTAGTTGGCTTATAAGCCTCCATCCCTGTTTTACTGTAAATATCGTTTAAATTTTCTAATATTTTGTCTAACCCTAATTCATCAGCCATTTCTAATAACCCCTTTGGGAAGTTGAATCCGTAAATCATTACTGTATCTATATCTTTAGCACTAACTATTTCGTTCTCCACCATCCAGCTAGCCTCGTTCACTGCCAGACTTATTAATCTTGCCGAATCAACTTTGCTTTCTGACGGAAGTTGTACTTTAACGTATTTGCCCGGTGATGGATAGGTATAGAATCCCTTACCGCTTTTTACTCCTAGGTTCTTTTCATTAACTTTTTCTCTGAATAACGAACATTTTACATCTGAAGTACCTCTATTGACTAATACGTTCCAAATATCAACCACGACATCTAACCCTACGTAGTCTGCTAATTCAA
The DNA here is from genome assembly GCA_028277025.1 of Sulfolobaceae archaeon. The sequence continues at coordinate 113,565 of JAPYVG010000003.1, read as the reverse complement.
ATAGTCCCATGGGTAGTTTGAGTTTGTTTCTAGCAGTGCTATCTACCTCCTCTATCGTTGCTTCCTTACTTTCTACTTCTCTGCAAGCTTCTTGAAGCAGTCTTATAAATAAACGGTTTGAAACAAATCCTGGAATTTCGTACTTCAGTAATACTGGTATCTTGCTCATTTTTTTAGCCAAGTCTAAGGTAATATTTATCGTTTCTTGGTCAGTGTATTTACTAGGAATTACTTCTACTAATTTCATTATAACTGGTGGGTTAAAGAAATGCATTCCTATTACTTTTGATTTCCTGTTTGTAGCTTCTGCAATGTCTGAAATGGGGATTGAGGAAGTATTTGTTGCTAATACTGCATGTTTAGGCATTATTTCGTCTAATTTTCTAAAAACTTCTCTTTTCAATTCGAGTTTTTCTGGGACGGCCTCTATTGCGAAATCAGCGTCTTTAGCTATTTCATAGCTCGTGTTGAATGTTATTCTAGAAAGTACTTTCTCTGGGGGTTCGGTTATTTGTTTCTTTTCAGCTAATTTCGTAACTGATTCCGATATTCTTTCCTTGGCTCTATTCAGGAAATCCCAGGAAATATCTATTACTCCGACCTCATAACCAGAAAGAGCTGCAACTTCGGCTATTCCATGTCCCATTGTGCCCGCTCCTACAACAATTATTTTCTTTATCATCAATATCATGAGAAATTAAGATTATAAAAGACTAATTGACTCTAACGATATCTACATGGAAAAATCTTTTTTAAACCGATCTACAAATGTATAAACATGAGTGTGAGTATTGGAGTAACGTATAGGCAAGCGAATAGTGAAGATTGGAAAGGGATTTATGACTTATATAGCTCACTTTCTCAAGAAGATTTATACTTGCGTTTCTTTTCATTTCATAAAATTAGTGAGGAAGAAGTTAAGAAGTTAGTATCAGATTTTTCAGATCATACTACTGTTGTTGCAGTCATTAACAATTTAATAGTAGGGGAGGCAACGATATTTAACGATGGGGAGTTCGCTTTAGTAGTACATCCTTCTTATAGGAGGCAAGGAATCGGTACTGAACTTGTAAAGAGACTTATCAAAATAGCTAAATTGAAGGGAATATGTAAAGTTAAGTTTTATACATTACCCGATAACTACCCAATGATTAGGATAGGGAAGAAGTTAGGGTTTAAAATTAAAGAGGATGAAGACGAGGTAATAGGTTTGCTTAATTTATGCTAAGAAATTTTTAATAGTTGCTGTTACACAATGTTAATTTGATTAAATTGAAGAAGAAAATAATAGTACCTTGCGAATCCTCTGTAAGAGACATAATTCCAGCGATAAGAGCTATTTTAGCTGAACAATTGATTAACAAAGGGTTTTCGCAGAAGCATATTGCAGAGCTTTTGGATATTTCTGTTGCTGAGGTGAATTACCTAATAAAGGGTAAAAGGGGAGACGATGATATTAAGGAAAAATTGAAAGAAGATGAGGATTTCATGGACTTATTAAACTCATTTGTGAACAAACTTCTCTCTGAAGAACATTCTGCAAATTCTAATCAAAATTATTCACTTTGTACCTTGTGTAGTTATGCTAGAAGGAAGGTTTTAAAACAAGAACCAGCTTGCCCTTACGATTTATGATGATCTTCTAGGCTTCTGAGTGATGAGGAGGGTTTGCAAGCACTGATTATAATGAGTAAAATTTCTTTTAGTTTCTTCTCCGTGGGGGAAAACCTAGTTTCTTAATTTAGGTTCAAGGTTATTTACTTTCTCTCTTTAATGAGAAAAAGTAATGGGCCCGCGGGGACTTGAACCCCGGACCACCGGGTCTCTCCAAATTCCAGATATATTTCATCCCCATAGCGGGTCATAAGACCCGATGTAGCCCATATCTGGAGCCCGGCACTCTACCTTGCTGAGCTACGGGCCCATTATCTGTCATCCAATCTTAATACTTTACATTGGAAGAAATAAACTTAACTACTTTTCCATCGTAGTGTCATTATGATGTTAAAATATATTAAATTGCTTTCTCTCTATTAAGAGAATAAACAACAAGTTAAGATATTATAGAAATTTAAATTTACGTAATGATAATAGTGAATCGCTATCGAAAATAATTGAATAAGATATCGCAAAGAAAAGGAGAACTAAATCATTTACATTAACACATGAACCAGTCTGTAACACGCTTACTAGCTATTCATTGCTTTTAATTACTTCTAATCCTTTTAAGTCTATTAAGTAAGCTGAGGCTTTATGCCTAATCTGGATTTACAAACTTTTTCTTCAAATTTAATCAGAGGGCAATGCAAAGTCTATGAACATTGTGAGGTGGAGGAAGGCACCAATAAACTCTCCATGTTATTGCTGGGAGTCCATACTCTCTAACCTGGGCACGGGGATGATGAGGCCAAGTGATTAATTAAAAGTGACTAATAGCCACGATGAAAGCTTGACTTTATGCTCTATATTCCCATCATTCACACTCGCTTTTCGATACAAGAGTTTATTTACACTTTGGGATTATAAAATACTGAGCCTCATTGAAGTGGGATGAAAGAAGAGTAAAAATCGTTGAAGAATTAAAAAGGCAAGGAATAAACCCTTACCCTCAGAAATACGAAATAACTCACACTATACCAGAAATTAGAAAACTGGAAAGACAAGATAAACCAACTGAACCCTACGTCTTTGATATTTCTACGGCTGGTAGGGTCGCTAATATTAGGAGGCATGGTAAAATTTCATTTGTTGATATATTTGACGAGGGAGAAAGATTACAGCTTCAGCTCAGAGTTAATGAGCTGGGCGATAAATACGAGAAGTTTTTCGAAATGGTGGATAGAGGGGATATAATTGGCGTAAAGGGTGATTTACTTTACACATTAAAGGGTGAACTTACTTTAAGGATTAAAGATTTCACATTACTGGCTAAAGCTCTAATTGAGCCACCAGATTGGACTAAGTTATCACCAGAATTCCGTTATGCTCACCGCTATGTTGACTTTCTTTATAACGATTCTGCAAGGAGGGCTATGGAGATAAGATATAAAGTGATTAAGGCGATTAGGGATTTCTTACATTCTAAAGGTTTTATGGAAGTTGAAACGCCTATCCTTCAGCCCGTATATGGTGGTGCTTTAGCAAAACCGTTTAAGAGTCATGTGAATTACCTAAATGAGGATTGGTATTTGAGGATTTCATTAGAACTTTATTTAAAAAGGTATATTGTTGGAGGTTTTGATAAGGTTTTTGAAATAGGTAAAGTGTTTAGAAATGAAGACATAGATGTGACTCATAACCCGGAGTTTACTCTTTTAGAACTTTATTGGGCTTATGCCGACTATTTTGATATTATGAGACTTACAGAGGAAATGTTACAATACGTTGTTAAGACTGTACATAATGACACTAAAATCACTTATACAGTGGGTGGTAAGGATTATACTATAGAGTTCTCTCAGTTTAAGAGGATTACAATGTACGATGCTCTATCTGAAGCTTTAGGTAAAAACATAGAAACAATGAGTGATGAAGAACTTAAAGAGTTGATGAAAAAATACGATTTAAAACCGAGAGGTAACATGTATATTAGAGGGTTAATGGTAGAGAAATTATTCGACAAACTTGTGGTTCCAAACCTAATTCAGCCAACGTTCGTTATGGATTACCCTATAGAAACTACACCTTTGTGTAAACCCCATAGGAGTAAACCCGGTTTGGTTGAAAGGTTTGAGTTATTTATTGCTGGAATGGAATTGGCAAATGCTTATACTGAGCTGAATGACCCGATTCTTCAAGACCAACTTTTCAAGCAAGAACAAGAGATGTTCAAAAGAGGTGATGAGGAGGCTCATCCTTATGATGTAGATTTCGTTAGGGCTTTAAGTTATGGCATGCCACCTACTGGTGGGTTAGGTATAGGTATTGATAGGTTGGTTATGTTAATGACAAATAATTACAGCATTAAAGAAGTAATCCCGTTCCCCATGTTGAGCTCCAAGATTATTGAGGAGGATTAATAGATAATAAAATTGCACCTATAAAGAGGATTAGAATTATAGTTTGAAGTACATATGACTGTTTGTCATTAAGCCCAACTTTTTTCATTAGTTCTGTAAACACTTTACCCCCATCCGTTATTATAAGTGGCGCTCCGTTGATTAAGGCTAGGCTGAAGTTAACAGTGAACATCCAAGTGAAGAAATCTAATATGAAATATAGTGCTGGCGGAAAGTAATAGGTAACATAGACTCCCAATAGGTGGTCTTTCGTAACGTTAATTATTTTTGTCACTATACTACCATTAGGGAAGAGAAATGTAATGGTGTTTGAGAGGGTAGTGGAATCCTTAAGATAATAACCTAATTGTTGTGGTTGAGTTATTCTGTGACCATTAACAGAGAGTATAACGCTATTTACTGGGATTGAAGCGTTATATGCTGGGTAGTTTTTGGCTTCACCTACTATTTGGACTCCTTGAGAAAGTAATGGGGGTAAGAAGTAAGCTAAGGGGAAGAAAATTGCTGCTAAAATTAGATTTACTGCTATTCCGGCAGAGATTATTTTAAGTTTTGAAATTGTTTTGCTTTTATTAAACTCGTCCTCATCTGGTTCAACAAATGCCCCCGGGAAAAATATTAGTAATAAAAACCCTCCTCCTTTCACTTTTGTCTTGTTTGAAGTCGCTGATATCGCATGAGCTAGCTCGTGTAGTGTAACGGAAATACCTATTGCTAAGAGCAGTTCTGGGACTTGGTTTAACCCTATTGTTAACCCGGGGATTATCGGTTCTAGTCTGGGTTGTGTTGCTTCAACTTGTTGGGGTTTAGGTATTAAAAGGGTAATTAATACGTAGAGTATAAGTGTTATTCCTCCGATCATTGATAAGATTCCCAATGCTACTGCTATTTTCTCAAAGATTTTATAGAACTTACTACTAGCTAACGAGGGAAACCATTCGCTTCTTGTATCCTTTCTCCATAGTAGTAGGAAGGGGTAGATTTGAAATCCCTTCTTTTCTAGCTTTCCCTTTAGGAGATATACGAGTGCCCAAAAGGATAAGATTACTATTCCGAAGATCTCTGCTCCGTTCACACTTATTATCTGAAACTCTGTATTAATAAATTAGATGGAAATAGAGTATGATGCAAAGCATTGGAAATTATTAGAAGCTAAGAGGGAAAGGGCTAAGGAAATTTTAAAAATATTACAAAACCAGGGTATGGAAGGCTTTATTTACGGTTCAGTTGCGAGAGGTGATGTGAATGAGAAAAGTGATATTGACGTAATAGTTTTTAATCCAGACATATTAAAGTTAGACCTCATTCCTTGTGATCATAAGTTCATAGTTCAAGCTACTCCTTATTCTACTCCTAAGGCTTATATTTCTTTAAATCCCGAAGAGACAGAAGTCATCTCTTTTCCATTATCTAAGCTCAGCAGAAGGGAAATAGAGTTTTATTACTTCGGTGGCCTAATCTCGTTTAAAGATATCGAAGAGGGGAAAAGAGTTCCGGGGGTTAATAAGAAATTAATGATAATTATACCCACAGAAAAGGGGCATATTGAAATCCCCCTACGGGGTAACGAGGATTATGCTGTAAAGGTTCTGAAGAACGTTTCGCATGATACGATCCTTGAAAGGGAGAGACTTTTAACTAAAAGGGAGGAAAGAGGTCATACTGGGTTATTTTTAAAGTATGAACTTGACGTAGATGAGAGTGTTGAAAGTGCAGTAAATAACTTATATAAGTCAAACAAATATTTTAGAAGAGCTATAGATGCTAAAAGGTAGGATAGGTTCTCACATTATAGAAAGTAAGGATATTAAAGAAACACACATAAAGGAATTAACTACCTTTCTGGTATATGTTGATAATAAGCTAGTCGGAAGGGCTTTCTACTTTTCGGGTAGAGACTATTATAAACCTTGGTTAGAGTTAGATTATGATCCTTGGTTAAGGGATGCAAGAATAGAAGACTGTTTCTTTCATTTTATATATCTATTCTTACCACCTGGAGGGAAATTCTTTGTAACTTATATAAAGGATTCAGAGACAAGAAAAATGTTACAGCAAGGCTATTCTCCCACTGATACACCTTTGGGCTTCTCTCTCTTAAAAGCCGGTTTTACTTGGTTTAAAGATTGGTATTTCCCAGAGGGAGGTAATGAAGGTGCACCAAAATTGCAGGCAAATAAGGCGTTAACTGCGGAGGAAGAGTTAAGGGAATTAAAGGAGTTATTAGAAGAAGTTAAAAGGGATTTTGTGAAAAAGTTCATTGAGGAAAGAATTGCTAAAAGGAAACCCTGAGATAGGTCTTTATAATCTTACTCTTCCTAGAGGTTGCGAGCTTTGTAGATTGGGAGGTAAATTAGTAGTTTACATTACAGGTGAATGTGGGGATAACTGTTATTACTGCCCGGTAAGTGAGGAAAGGTTCGGAAAAGACGTTATGTATGCTAACGAAATGCCAGTAACTAACATCTATGATTTTGTATACGAGGCTTATAGAATGAGAGCTTTAGGTGCTGGGATAACTGGTGGAGATCCTATACTTAAGATTGATAGGGTTACTAAACTTGTCAGTATACTTAAGGACGAGTTTAGTAAGGGTTTTCATATTCACCTTTACACTTCTGGTAGATATGTTACTTATGATGTATTAAAAGAACTTGAAAGAGTTGGACTTGACGAAATTAGATTTCACCCTTTGAGGGATGAGTACCTTTTGGCTATAGAAAAAGCACTGAAATTTAATCTTTCGGTGGGAATAGAAGTTCCTGCACTTCCGGGAGAGGATGAAAAGCTTAGGAGGCTTATAAGGTGGGCTAAAGAGAAAGGTGTTAAATTTGTTAACATTAATGAGCTAGAACTAACTGAGAGGAACTATATGGCCTTAAATGCGAAGGGATTTAAAGTTTCACACGGACTCACTGGTGTTAAAGGCAGTTACGAAACTGCGCTTAAAGTACTAAAGGAATTTGAGAATGATGATAATATTGCCTTGCATTATTGTAGTGCCATCTATAAGGATATAGTAGAGACTAGGACTAGATTTTTAAGGATAATTAAATATTCTGCAAAACCCTATGAGGAACCAACTAATGAAGGTACGGTTTTTAAAGTTATTGTAAAGTCTTCGGAAGACTTATCAAATTACGGTGAAAGGGTTGGTGAAAACGAATGGGAGATTTCTCCAGCATTTGTAAATAGTTTGGGGATAAAAGAGGCTTTAATTATTGAGGAACACCCGGATTGGAGAAGGTTAAAGGTTTCTGAGAGGTTAATTTATCTTAAACCTAAGGAGGGCTACAATACCGGTTAGACTTTTTACCTGATAATATACTGGGGAATCCTTAGGTACTATTAATACTTTTCCTCTTTTCTTCTCTACATCTTCAAGTATTTGGTCTATCTGTTCCCTATTCTGAGATAACAAGTCTTCTGTTATGAGTAGTGTATCTACTGCACCATATTCGTCTCCTCTTTTTACCTCATCTAATCCGTAAGCAATTAGCCCAGTATTCTTAGCTAAGTTTTCCATTATTTTTTCAACGACTTTTACTTGTTTAGCAATTTCATAATCCCTATAAACTTGATCTATTATATCCCTTCTTAATATCTCATGTAAACCACTTCTGTTGGCTGATGAAATGCTATCAATATAAATCTTCATATTGCCTAATTTCTTAGCAACAAGTTCTTTAAAAGGCCCTGGTCCAGCTAGAATCAATACTTCAGCGTGAAGCGATTGGTAGAACGATTTTATCTCATTAGCTACTTCTTCGGCGTTTTCCTCTATTATATTCTCATCTTCCTTGTTTGGTGATGGGAGTGTTTTTTCTGCTAATATTCTCACACCTTGTTCCATGGGTACGGCTATTAAATACTCATCAAAATCTACTAACGCTATTAATATTTTATTAACTTTTTCTACTTGTCTTTTTATTTTATTTAAAGTGAATTCAGTCCATTTATCTTTAATAATAGTTATGTCATCTCCTACGTCTAAATTTATAGTGTGGTGTGCCCCTTTAATTCCGAATTTTTCTGGTGCATCTAAAATTATTCCGTGAATCCTTAATCTAGTCGTATATTCTTGAAACTCTGTGTGGTCGACTTGTAGTTCAACGGTCATTGGTATTCTTCTGCTTTCCTTTCCTAGGCTTACGTCTCTAGTGGTTTTTGCAATTACTCTATCTCCTCTCTCTAAAATTAAATGTATTACCCATAGATCATCTTCATCTTCAACATGTAATCTCATAAGGCCCTTTTTCTCATCAAACTCTAAAATCTTCATTTCCTCATTATTATACTTGTGGTAATGTGGTAATTATAACTGACGTGAAAGAAAATGACCTAAATGAGGTTTATGATGTAGAGTTAGAGAGTTTTGACAAGCCTTACCCTTTTTCTCTTCTTAGAGCTTACTATTTTATTTCTAAGGGGCTCTTTCTTGTTGCTAAAGAGGGTGAGGAAGTTATCGGCTATTCTTTGGGTATAGTCCAATTCGGCTATAGAGGGCACGTGGTTTCCATTGCTGTTAGAAAAGATAAAAGGAATAATGGGGTCGGTTCTCTATTACTCAGTGAACTAGAAAATCGCTTTAAGAGGATGAATTGCCTACATTCGTATTTGGAGGTTTATTTCAAAAATTACCCCGCAATTAATTTTTACAATAAAATGGGGTATAAGGTGATTAAGATAGTTAAGAATTATTACGGTAAAGAGAAGCACGCTTTTGTGATGATGAAGTACTTGTATGATTTTCCAGCTTTCGAGTGATCAAAAGTATTTTATTGAGTATTCGCTACTCTAATTATATGATTGATGAGTTCTTTATACTTGATTTCTCTTATGACGTTATAAACAACGTTCCAGTTATCTTTATTTGGGCAATTAGTAAGAACGGCGAGAGAGTTGTATTATTAGAGAAGAACTTTAGACCTTATTTCTATGCTTTAATTGACGAAAATGCTAAAATTGATGATATAATTTCAGAAATTAAAAAGTTGAGCAAACCCTCTTCCCCCATTACGAATATAACAGTGGAAGAGAAGAAATATTTTGGCAATCCGGTTAAAGTCCTTAAAATAGAAACTGTGATACCAGCATATGTAAGGGTATATAGGGATGAGGTTGCAAAAATTACTGGTGTTAAACAAGTTTTAGAAGCTGACATTAGGTTTTATATGAGATATTCAATAGATGTCGGTATAAAACCGTTTTATTGGTTAAAAGCTGAAGTTGATGAGGTAAGTAACGAGAACTTTAAGGTGAGCAAGGTATATGAGTTGAAGAGGATTATTGGGATTGAAGAGGGTAAATTACCAGACCTAAAAGTAATGGCTTTTGATATTGAAGTTTACAATAAGTACGGTGCACCTAACCCAAGAAGAGATCCAATTATCATTATAGGCGTTTGGACAAAAGAGGGAGGAAAACAGTTTGTAGGTGATGAGCACGACGATAAGCAAATTATAAAGGAATTCGTTAATTTTGTCCAATCTTATGACCCAGATATTATTCTTTGCTACAATTGTAATTCTTTTGATTGGCCTTATTTACTTGAGAGAGCCCACTCTAAAGGTATAAAATTAGATATAGGTAGAAGGGTCGGGGGAGAGCCTTCTCAAGGTGTTTATGGTCACTTCTCAGTTACTGGTAGGTTAAATGTTGATTTAATAGGTTTTGCCTCATCAATCCAAGAAGTTAAAGTCAAAAGCCTAGAAAATATTGCAGATTATTTAGGTGTAATGCCTTTAAAAAATAGAGTAATTCTCGAGTGGTATGATATACCTAAATACTGGGATGATAAAGAAAAAAGAAAGGTTTTACTTCAATATAATATGGACGACGCTAAATCAACTTACTTACTCGGAGAGGTATTTTTACCTTTCGGTATAGAACTTACTAAAATCTCGGGGCTTCCGTTAGATCAATTAGCTATGGCAAGTGTTGGACACAGAGTCGAGTGGCTTCTGATGAGAGAAGCTGCGAGATATAATGAGTTAATTCCTAATAAAGAGGAGAGGAATTATGAGGGCTACGAAGGGGGGCTAGTTATTGAGCCAACTAAGGGTATTCATGAAGATGTTTACGTTCTAGATTTTTCCTCGATGTATCCAACTATTATGATCAAGTATAATATAGGTCCAGATACCTTGATTAGAGGAGAATGTAACGATTGTTGGGCTGCCCCCAGTGTTGGATATAAATTTAGAAAAGAACCAGCTGGGCTATACAAAAACGTGTTGTCTCAATTAATTGAAGAGAGGAAAAGAGTAAAGAAGCAATTGGAGCTGAGTACTGATGAGTACGAGAAAAGGATATTAAACGAGAGGCAGAAGGCATTAAAGGTTATGGCTAATGCGTTTTACGGTTATATGGGTTGGTTAGGGGCTAGATGGTATAGTAAAGAAGGCGCAGAGGCAGTTACAGCTTGGGGTAGGAATATAATTAGTCAGTCTGCCGAACTTGCTAGAAAAATGGGGTTCACTGTTATTTACGGCGATACTGACTCGATTTTTGTTAAAGGTGATAAAAACCTAATAGGTAAGTTAGTTAACACAATATCTTCTATGTTTGATATGGAGATAAAAATTGATAAAGTGTATAGAAGGGTTTTCTTCACTGAGAATAAGAAACGATATGCCGGTCTAACTCAAGATGGTAAAGTAGACATAGTAGGTTTTGAGGCGATTAGGGGTGATTGGTGCGAATTAGCAAAAGAAGTGCAGAAGAACGTTATTGAAATTATATTACAGTCTGGTAAAGTGGACGAAGCGGTGAAATATGTTAGAAAAGTTGTAATGGCAGTTAGGCGTGGTGAGTATAGGATCGAGGATTTAGTAATATGGAAAGGGATAGATAAAGATTTGGATGAATATGATATTACAGCCCCCCACGTTGTTGCTGCTAAGAAAGCGTTAAAAGCTGGGTTCTTAATCACTAAGGGCGGGAAGATAGGTTATGTTATTGTTAAAGGCGGAGGAAGGGTTTCTGATAGGGCCGAACCGTATTTCCTAGTGAAAGATAAAAACAGAATAGATGTTGAATATTACATAGATAAACAAATAGTCCCATCAGCTATGAGGGTATTAGAGGTATTTGGTGTAAAAGAAAATTCACTTAAATCTGGAGGAGTTGATATTCTGAGTTTCTTTAAGAAATAATATCTGTCAAACTAAGTAATTCAAGATCTTTAGGTCTTTTCGTAATTCCACCTATTCTAGCACCTATTAACATCTTTATATTCTTTGATGACGCTAGATCTACGAGCCTCTGCGTTATTACACCGTCAAACACGATGTATTTTATCCTATTATCGTTAGTACTTTCAAGCTTTTGCACAATATCTCTTACTTGAATTCTCTCTATCGGATTCCAGTTTTCATCATAGAATACTCCCTCTAATGTTCCAGGGAGTTTTTTAATATCCTCTAATACTTGTTGTGGGATAGTTATAGTGATTTTAACTTCTTTTGGTTTCTCTTCTGTCAATAGCGTTGTAACATTTGTATTACTCTCTTGACTTATAGCTTGGTTTATTGCTTGTTGCACTTCTTGTTGCTTCTTAAGATATTGGCTAACTGTCATCATATTTGATAATGCTTTAGCTATTTCCTTGCCAGTTAGTTCTTCCACTTCTTTCCCTGGTGGTGCTCTGGCAATATAATCAAGTTTTATGTTGCTTGATAAAAGTTGTTTTAGGATTAAGTCCCCTCCGTGGTCTCCATCTAAAAATGCTATCACTATTTTCTTTTGTTTAGCTAGGTCAATTACAGTTTGAGGTATTTTACCCGTTGCACCCTCTATCGCTATCGTATTTCTATAACCATATCTAAGTAAATTTATCACGTCCGCTCTTCCTTCTACTATTATTAGTTCTGGGTCTTTTTCTACGTCTGGCCCTGCTGGTAATTTTTCTGGTCCGTATTCTATTATTTCCCCGGTTTTTACGGACGATGAAATCTCATTTATTACTTCTTTAATATCTAAAGTCTTCTCCTTTGTCCATGATGATAAAATTTGTTTAGCTCTGTCTATGATCTTTTTTATCTTTTCCTCTCTTATATCTTGTATTTCGACTAACTGGAACTTAGCGTTATAAGGACCAACTTTATCAACGTTTTCTACCATCGCGGCTATTAACGCTGTTTCAATTCGATCTAAATTTGAAGGGATTATAATTGTTCCTTCAGTCTTCCCTTTACCGGTTGTTAGGTCGACAGTTATTCTCCCTAGCCTTCCTTTATCTTGTAACTCCCTTAAGTCGAATTCTTCTCCAAATAAATTTTCAGTTTGTCCAAATACTGCACCTATTACATCGGGTTTATCGACTATTCCTTCTACTTCAAACTTGAGAATTACATTATATTTCATTTTAATCTTCCCCCGTTACCTAGTTATACTTCTCTCCAATTCTGAGACAAGGGATGTGAACTCACTTTTTGCATTTAGAGCTTTTCTTATTGGGTCTAAGATTTCATTTAATTTTTTAGCCGTGGCAAGCTTTAAGTCTAATGGATGTAATTTACCTTCAATATATGTCCTTTCTAGCTCTTCGTATGAGTTAAACTCAATGTCTCCGCCGTATTTTATGTCCCTTTCCACTTTTAGTTTTACACCGTCTTGTGCAAAGATTATGTATTTATTAATCTGTAATACTGGGTTATTTTCAACCACTCTTGCTGGGCAATAAGCACTCCTTAATTTAGCTTCTACTAGTTCCGGCGGATCGTGTACAAATATTGCAGTCTCTGGCTTTGACTTACTCATCTTTATACTGGCGAGGTAATCCTCTTCCTCCTCTCCACTGACGTTCATTCTTTGTCCGCCTTGAAGTCCTACTAAAAGCGGTGTGTGGATTGCAATTACCTTCTTCTTACCTAGTTTGTCTGAAACGTCTCTAGCTAACATATGAGCTTTTCTCTGATCCGTCCCCCCTAATGCTATATCTAAGTCTTGGTAAAATATGTCCGCAACTTGCATTGCCGGGTATATCAACTTAGAAGTGTCGAGTTCAGCTTCCTCGGCCTTTCTTCCCATAATGGTTAATGCCCTCTTCATCCTGGCTAGGCTTGTGTTCTTTGCGATTCTTATCACTAAAGCCCAATAATTGCTATCTTTCACCAAGTCCTCGGCATAAACCACTTTTAATTTACTCATATCTACTCCAAAAGCCCTTAAAACTTCAAGTGCGTAATCACCAGCTAGCTTAATTTTGTTCAGATCCCCGCCTAGCTTATCGTTAATCCATGCATGCCATGTTGCAACTAATACGCTCATTTCTATTCCGGCGTTAATTAAGTCTTTAAGCTTCTGTGCCCAGATCAACCAACCTATGTGGAATAATCCACTAGGTTCAAAACCAATATAACCTTTTAATTTCTCTTTATTCTCTATTTTTTGTTTAAGCTCTTCTATTGTTACTATTTCAACTGTGTTTTTAGATATTAGTTTTAGCTGTTCGTCCAAATTCAAATAAGCATCCCCAAAACAAAATCCTATAACAAATAAAAAATTCTATTCCTCTTCAGTTAGTTGCCTTAAAAGCATTACAATTGGATGCGTTTTACCTAGTCTTTCCTTGAGATCATTAATAACATAGTCTAAATCGAGTTCATTCTCAATTACTTTAAGTAATAACGATTCAGTGAACTTATAATAATTAAAGAATTCCCTCTCGTCAACAGACTCATCCTCGCTTTCGAATAATTTGAAAGAGTTATCTTTACCTTTAACACTCTCTCTCATGAGGTTCATAAGGTACTCATCTACAATTTTTTCTATACATGAAGAATCACTACAAAATCCTATCTTATCGAATATAGAGAATGTAGATGGTGGCATTTTATTTGGCCCACTAATAATTGCATAAAACAGCTAAAAAAGCCATTATTCTCCCATAGCTCTAACTAATACAGTACGGGTTCTAGGTCCATCAAACTCTAACAATATAACCCTTTGCCAAGTCCCAAGATCAAGTTTACCCCCCGTTATTGGTATTACTCTAGAGTTTCCAATTATAGACGAAATTATATGTGCATGCCCGTTATTGTCAATATTATTATGTTCAAAGAAGCCGTCTGGTGGCACAAGTCTTTTAGCCCATTCTATATAATCTTTCATTAGCCCTTTTTCTGCCTCATTTATAATAATTGCACATGTAGTATGCTTTGAAAAAATATAAGCTACACCGTCATTTATACCTTTAACGCTTTCTTCTACGAATTCCGTTATATCAATACTTTCGAACCTCGACTTTGTTTTTACCTGGAACTCTTTTGAAATTATCTTCATTATTCCCCCACATTATATTTTATCTCATGGATTTAGAAGGTATAGCTAGGAAGTTATATCCAGATATAGAAGAAATTAGGAAAAAACTATTAGAGGAAATTACGTTTTATAAAGGCGCTGATTATCCCCTAAGGGATAAGTTAATAAATTCCATTATCATAGAAATAAAAAATTCATTAGAGGCCGAGAAGGTAAAGGAGATCTTAAGGTACCCTAAGACTGGGATAAAAGCTGGCGAGGCTGGTTTAGGATCTAGAGGCGTAGGTGATCATTTAATTCATGAAAAACTGTTACAATTAAGTAACTTAAAGGGTTTTGAAGACGCAAGAGTAAAGGAGGGGATAGTAGTATCTGTAGATGGCATTCACTCGAGATTAGCATACTTCCCCTTTTTAGCCGGATTTCACGCTACCCGAGCAGCTTTAAGAGATATCATGGTTAAAGGTGCAAGACCATTAGGGGTAATTATAGACATTCATTTGTCAGATGACAGTGACATAGGGATGCTATTTGATTTTGAAGCTGGAGTTATGTCTGTTACGGATTATTTAGGAATACAAATTCTCGCTGGAAGTACTTTAAGGATTGGAGGAGATATGGTCATTGGCGAAAGGATTAGCGGAGGAATAGCGGCTGTAGGAGTTCTAGATAAGAAATACTTTTCTAGGGATAACATACGCGAAGGTATGGAAATAGTGATGACTGAGGGCAATGGTGGTGGAACTATTACCACTACTGCAATTTACAATGCATACTATGACGTTATTGACGAGACAATTAACCTTAAGGACTTAGAGACGTGTAAAATGGTAAATGAAGAGTTACGGCAAGAGATTGAAAGTATGACTGATGTAACTAACGGGGGTATTAGAGCGACTTCCACCGAAATACCTAAAGGGCTCTCTTTAGAGATTAGTGTGAAGAAGTTTAAGGCACTGATAAATCCTAAGGTTCTCAAGATGTTAGAGGAATTACAAATTGATCCCTTAGGACTTTCTATAGACTCTATATTAATTTTTACATATAGTGGCGAAAAGGTGGCTAAGGAGTTGCAAAAAAAGGGTATAAGGGCTGATGTTATTGGGAGAGTTGGGAAAGCAGATCGTCCTCTGATAGACTTAGACACGGGTGAGGCTTTAGATATGAAGTTCAGAGAGTCTCCCTACACTCCTATTAAGAAAGTAATAGGCAATTATTCCCCCTATTCGTTAAATGATCTAAAAAAGAGATTTGATGAGGCCTTTACTTTAGCTAGTAATAAAAAGGAAAGGGTATTGAAAACTTTAAAAGGGAGTTAATAGTTTAGGAGTATAAGCTGATGCTTAATGTCTACTCAGCAACAGTTTAAATATATAGTTAGGCTTTTCGGGCAAGATGTAGATGGCACTATGAAAGTGCCTTATGCATTAGCTATGGTGAAGGGAATTGGATATAATACAGCTAGGGCTATTGTTGCTAAATTAGGCTTAGATAAAGATAGAAGACTCGGCGAGCTTTCAGATGAAGAAATAAAGAAGATAGAAGAGCTTTTAGCAAATAAGAATCTACCTAATCTCCCGAATTGGATGTATAATAGGAGAAAAGATTACGAGAGTGGGATAGATTTGCATTTAGTCACTTCTGATTTAATATTCTATGTAAGAAATGATATTGAGAGGGAGAAGAAGATCAAGAGTTGGAGAGGAGTTAGGCATATGTTAGGATTAAAGGTTAGGGGTCAACGTACTAGGACTACTGGAAGAACTGGAGCTACTGTAGGAGTTAGGAGATCTAAAGCCGCTCAAGCGCAACAACAAGCTCAAAAACAACAGCAAAGTAGTAGTGGAGGAGAGAAAAAGCAAGGGTGATTTAAATGGGTGATCCTAAGAAAAGTAGAAGAAAGTGGCAAGGTCCTAGCCATCCTTGGATAAAGATTAATTTAGAGAGGGAGCAGGAACTTATAGGAAAATATGGATTAAGAAATAAGCGTGAACTTTGGTTAGCTCAGACTATTATAAGGAATTTTAGACATCAAGCAAGGTCGCTATTGGCATTACCACCAGCTGAGAGGTCGATAAGAGAAAAACAATTGCTTAATAAATTGTATAAGATGGGAATTTTAACTAAAGAGAACGCAACTTTAGATGACATTCTGGGCTTAACTGAGGAGAGTTATCTAGAGAGGAGACTTCAGACAATTGTTTATAGAAAAGGATTAGCTAGGACAATATATCAAGCTAGGCAATTAATAGTTCATGGTCATATAGCGATTAACGGTAAACGTGTGACTTCCCCGGGATATATTGTTATGAAAGGTGAGGAAGATTTAATAGACTTCTATCCCACTTCACCATTCAAACAAAATCCACCTACAGCCCCTCAAGGTGGTGAGGTAAATGTCCAGCAGGCGTGAAATTAGGTGGGGTATAGCCAGAATTTATGCGTCTCAAAATAATACAATTATAACTATAACAGACATAACTGGAGCTGAAATAATAGCTAAAGCGTCTGGAGGAATGGTGGTAAAGGCTGATAGGGAGAAGCCTTCACCATATGCTGCTATGCTAGCTGCAAACAAGGCTGCTAACGACGCGTTTGAGAAAGGAATATCAGCAATCCATATAAAAGTTAGAGCACCCGGAGGATATGGTTCTAAAACTCCAGGTCCCGGTGCACAGCCTGCAATAAGGGCTTTGGCAAGGGCTGGTTTCATAATAGGTAGGATAGAAGATGTTACTCCTCTACCTCACGATACTATTAGAAGGCCCGGTGGAAGGAGAGGAAGAAGAGTCTGAGCAATATGCCTATTTCCGTTCTCGAAAAATCCGACTTATCAATTAAGATTGTTTTAGAGGGTTATCCACTAGAGTTCGCTAACGCTATTAGAAGGGCTACTATGTTATTTGTCCCAACTATGGCTGTTGAAGATGTATATTTCATAGAGAATAACAGCCCACTTTATGATGAAATTCTTGCCCATAGACTCGCAATGATTCCTTTCACATCAGATGACGCAATAGGCCATTATAGGCCTCCAGAAGAGTGTGCCAATTGTACAGAGAACTGTGATGGTTGTTATAGTAGAATTTATTTGGATGTTGAGGCTAGGGAAAAAACGCCAATAATGGTTTACTCTCGTGATATTAAAAGTGACGACCCCTCTGTAGTTCCAGTAAGTGGCTCTATTCCTATAGTCCTTTTAGGTCCGGGGCAGAAGATAACTCTTGAGGCTAGGTTAAGGTTAGGTTATGGTAAAGAACATATAAAATTTAGTCCGGTAACTGTTTCTATTTTAAGATACTACCCGAAAGTTACCATAATAGAGAATTGTGAAAAGGCGGTTGAAATATGTCCAGAGAGAGTTTTTTCATCAGAGGGCGGTAAATTAGTGGTTGCTAATGAGTTGGCTTGTACTCTTTGTGAGGAGTGCTTAAAGTATTGTTCAGGTAAAATTAAGATCGAGAGTATAGAGGATAAGTACATTCTTGAGCTCGAGTCTTCTGGTAGTTTAAAGCCAGAGAGAATTTTAATAGAGGCGGGTAAAAGCATATTACGCAAATTAAATGAATTCAAAACAAAGGTGGAGGAGGTCGTAAAATGACGAGTACTAACATTATGTTAAGAAAACTCATATACCTACTTAAAAAACAAAAGAAAAGGATTTGGAAGGCCGTAGCGGAAGAATTAGAAAGCCCAAGTAGGAAGAGGCCTTATATTAATTTATATAAAATAAATAAGTATACTAAACCAAACGACATTGTAGTAGTACCAGGGAAAGTCTTAGGAATTGGTAATTTAGATCACCCAGTTACAGTTGTTGCGTATTCATTTTCCAAATCTGCGAAAGAGAAAATATTAAAAAGTGGTGGGCAAGTTATGAGTTTATATAAGGCAGTTCAAGAGTTTAAAGATTTTAAAGGTAAAACAGTGAGGTTGATGAAAGGATGAGCCAAAAGCAAGAAGAAGTAGTAATTGTTAATGCTGAAAACCAGATACTTGGTAGGATGGCTACTTACGTCGTAAAATTACTAAAGCAAAATAAGAAAGTTGTAATTGTTAACGCTGAAAAAGCAGTAATCAGTGGCCCCAGGGCTAGGGTCGTGAGGGGATATTCTCTGCTGTTCACAGCAAGAACCTTACAAAATCCATATAAACACGGAATTAGAAGGCCTAGGAATCCAATAAACATAGTTAAGAGGACTATTAGGGGTATGTTGCCCAAAAATAAAATGGGAAAACAAATGTATAAGAATTTAAAAGTTTACATTGGGATTCCTAAAGAATTTGAAGGAAAGAGTATGATAAGGTTTGAGGACGCTGATGTTAAAAGGTTAAAAGGTAAATATATAACTGTTCTTGAGTTATCAAAACTACTAGGAGGTATTAATCAATGAGCGAGCAAAAACCACAAGTGATTATAACTTCTGCCAGGAGAAAAATGGCAAGGGCTAGGTGCTACTTAACTCCTGGTAAGGGTCGAGTATTTGTTAATGATATTCCTATAGAGATTATACCAATGGAAGTAGTTAGAATGAAAATTATGGAACCTTTGCTTTTAGCTGGTGAGAAGATTGTGAATTCCGTAGATGCGAGAATTTATGTTTATGGGGGAGGAGTAATGGGGCAAGCAGATGCAGCTAGAATGGCATTGGCTAAGGCTTTGGTCAAGTTTACTAATAGTGATGAATTAGTGAAGATTTACAAAGCCTATGATAGAACTATGTTAGCCGGAGACCCAAGGCAGACGGAATCTGAGAAATGGATGAGATATAGTGCAAGGAGATGGAGACAGAAAGCGTACAGGTGAGCCTTATGATTATCCCCGTACGATGTTTTACATGCGGTAGTTTAATAGGTGATAAGTGGGAGCCCTTCATTAATAGGGTTATGGCTGGCGAAGACCCTGGAAAGGTTTTAGACAGTTTAGGCGTAAAGAGGTATTGCTGTAGGAGAATGCTTTTATCCCACGTAGATATTATAAAGGAGGTAATATATTACACCAGACCCATATGAGGTGATCAGATGAGCGATCAAGAAAAAGAAGGTCAATTATCTGAGGAAGAAAAGGCAGAACTTCAAAAATCAGAAAAAGGTACTTTAATCGAGTTACTAGTTCCATTGGAGACGTACTTATCTGCCGGAGTTCATATTGGTACTCATACGTGTACTAGTTATATGGAAAGATTTGTCTATAGGGTAAGACCGGAAGGACTTTATGTGCTCGATGTTAGGAAAATTGACGAAAGGCTGAGAATAGCTGCTAAGTTTATAGCTAGGTATTCGCCAGAAGGTATTTTAGCAGTGGCTTCAAGACCTTATGCCTATACTCCAGTTCAGAAATTTGCGGAAATAGTAAGAGGCAAAGCGGTTATAGGTAGATTCCCACCTGGTACTCTTACTAATCCCCACTTGTCAAACTATATAGAACCAGAAGTATTAATTGTAACTGACCCTAGGACTGATGTGCAAGCGATAAAAGAGGCTGCAAAAGTTGGAATTCCAGTAGTGGGTTTCGTAGATACTGATGCTAAAGTAGACTTTATTGATCTCGTAATACCGGCGAATAACAAGGGAAGGAAATCATTAGCATTGCTTTATTGGATTTTAGCAAGGCAAATATTAAGGGAGAGAAAAGAAATACCTCTCGACGGTGATATACCAGTACGTGTTGAGGACTTCGAAACGAGGTTAGCTGAATGATAAGATTGCCTGCTGTTGCTGGTGCTTTTTATGAGTCAGATCCAGATAAGTTAAGGGAGCAGATAAAATGGGCTTTTCTTCACCCTTTAGGCCCTGGTAAATTACCTCAAGTTCCAGATAAGAAACCGGAAAAGAGAGATAACTTATTTTTCATAGTTCCTCATGCTGGATACATGTATAGTGGGCCTGTAGCAGCTCACGCTTATTATTATTTGGGTAGTGAAGGTAAACCAGACACTGTAATAATATTAGGGCCAAACCATACTGGTTTAGGTTCTTTTGTCTCTTTGTGGTTGAAGGGTAAATGGAGGACTCCTTTAGGTGAAGTTGAGATTGACGACCAATTAGCCTTAGATCTGGTTAGGATTACTGGGATAATAGATATTGATGAAAAAGCTCATTTATACGAACATTCAATAGAAGTTCAAGTACCTTTTTTACAGTTTTTATTCGGCTCGGATTTCAAAATTGTTCCTATAGTAATTATGATGCAAACACCAGATGTCGCTGAAACTTTAGCAGATGGCATATATAAAATCATGAAAATTAGTAAAAAGGATATTGTAGTAATTGCGAGTAGCGATTTAAATCATTATGAACCTCATGATATAACAATAGAAAAGGATAATCTTGCAATTAATGCTATAAAGAAGCTTGATTATAAAGAATTATTTAAGGTAGTTGAAGAGAAGGATGTAACAGCATGTGGATATGGGCCAATTATGACAGTAATTATTTTAGCACAAAAGTTTAACAAAAAACCTTATGTTTTGAAACATGCTACTTCTGGTGATACATCTGGGGATAAATCTGCTGTAGTCGGTTATCTTTCAGTGAGGTTCGGTGATTGAACTCCCAGTTGCGCTCTTTGGAATACCTTTAAAGGGTGTGAATAACCCCCTTTTAGTATTGTTTGTAAAATTTGATACTGAAGTGGTTTTTAATAAGAATGGGTTACCTAATGATTTTTTCAAATTGTTTGAAGAGGCTACGGGATTTAAATGTAACATTTCATTGGATTTAAAAGGGAATGTTCCTTACTCATCTAAATATGTCTATTTATCTGAAATATATTTCAGAAAAGCAATTGAAGTATGTGAGCTTCCTATAAGGGAAAATGAGTTATGGGACATACTTTACATGATAGACGATTCAATGTTTAACTCGGAGTTAATAAGGGGGTTAAGAACTGCGATGAAATTAGGTTCGTCGATTTTATACAGAGATACCGAGGAACCAATTAGTATTTCTTTACCAATTCTTAATGCTAGATTTCTATTTAGCTTTCCAATAAATTTTAATTTTAATTACATTGATAATTCACTTATACATTTGCTTGGGATTTTACCAATTGAGTTCGTGGAAACTAAGGACTTTAATCTTTTTCAAGTGGAGAACGGGTTGTGGTATTCGATTTATGGTATCTCAATTCCAAATGTAAAAGGATGGAAATTAATTTGGGATTTAAATTATGTTACTGGAATAGAGATTAGGGGTGCAGAACATTTCAATAATCAATAGGAAGGTCGAGCACGTAGAGATATGCCTATATAATCAAGTAGAGAACTTTACTACTAACTACTTTGAGTACGTCAAACTTATTCATCAGGCTTTACCGGGTTTCGCTTTTTCAGATGTTGACGTTTCAGTTGAATTTCTAGGTAAAAGAATGTCAGCTCCAATAATTATAACTGGAATGACCGGTGGTACTGAGGAACTAGGAAAGTTAAACGAGATTATTGCTGAGGTTGCAGAGGAGATAGGTATAGGTATGGGGGTCGGAAGTCAGAGGATAGCAATTGAGAAAAAGGAGACTTCAAGTACTTTTGCCATAGCTAGAAAAAAGGCACCTACAATACCTATTATTGCAAATTTAGGTGCTCCACAACTTGTTAAAGGGTATGGATTAAAGGAGATAGAAGAAGCTATTCAAATGATTGAAGCAGACGCTATAGCAATTCATTTTAATCCAGCTCAAGAGGTCTTTCAACCGGAGGGAGATACTGATTATTCTTATACCATTTTAGATAACCTCGTTGATATTTCTAAATCATTAAATGTCCCGATAATAATTAAAGAGACTGGATCTGGTATATCTATGGAGGTCGCATCCCTTTTTTATTCTAAAGGGTTTAGATATTTTGACGTTTCTGGGCAAGGGGGTACCAGTTGGATAGCAGTAGAAATGTACAGGGGGTTAAGAAGAGGAAACTGGAAAGCTGAAAGCGCAAAAAATTTCCTTGATTGGGGAATACCGACTGCAGCATCAATTATTGAAACTAGAATCGGTGCACCAGATTCCGTGATAATTGGGAGTGGAGGTATTAGGAATGGCTTAGATGTTATAAAGGCTTTAGCGTTAGGTGCAAATATTGGTGGTTTTGCTTTACCAGCTCTAAAAGCAGCAATAAGAGGTAAGGAATCCTTAAGGGATTTCTTAAAGAGGACAATCTTTGAGATAAAAACTGCTATGTTTCTGAGCGGGAGCAAGAGTATAAAAGATGTTTACAAATCTCCTATTGTAATATTCGGTCACCTAAGGGATTGGCTTGACTCACGGGGGATAAACTTATCTACTTTAGAGAGTGTTAGAAAAAGAAGAGTGTATGAATCCGTTAGATGACTATTTTAATGATATAATATCCTCTGTTAATAAGGTAATTGAGGATTATATTAAGGGTGATATCAAAGAATTATATGAGGCTTCTTATTATCTTTTCAAAGCTGGAGGAAAGAGGCTAAGGCCATTAATTCTAGTTTCTTCTTCAGATTTAGTGGGTGGGGAGAGAGAAAGGGCTTATTTAGCCGGGGCTGCAGTGGAAGTTTTACACACGTTTACCTTAATTCATGACGACATAATGGATCAAGATACTTTAAGGAGAGGTATGCCTACTGTCCACGTTAAGTTCGGGATTCCAATGGCTATTCTAGCTGGTGATTTGCTTCATGCTAAGGCTTTTCAGATATTAAATGATTCTGTTAAAGGGCTTCCCTCGGAGAAAATTACGAAGGCTTTTCAAATATTTACTGAATCGATTATAATAATTTCTGAGGGGCAAACATTAGATATGCAATTTGAAGGTAGGAATGATGTAAGTGAAGACGAATATATGGATATGATAACTAAGAAAACCGCAAAACTTTTCTCAGCTTCTGCTGCACTTGGCGGGTTAATAGGAGGTGGAGACTATAAGGAGGTTGAAAGTCTGGGCAAGTACGGATTATATTTAGGGATAGCATTTCAAATAATTGATGACATATTAGGGCTCACATCTACTGAAGAGGAGCTAGGTAAGCCTATTTACAGTGACATTAGAGAGGGTAAGAAAACTATTCTAGTAATAAAAGCCTTGAAGGAGGCTAAAGAAGACGAGAGAAAAATAATACTTATGACCCTTGGAAATCGTAAAGCAACAAGGGAGGAATTAAGTAGGGCTGCAGATATAATCAGATCCTACTCGTTAAATTACGCTTACGATTTAGCTGATAGATATTATGCCATGGCAATTGAGGCTTTAAGGAGTGTTAGGTGGAGGAACGAGATTGCTGGAAAGGCTTTAAATTATCTTGCTGAGTTTACGATAAAAAGGAGAAAGTGAATGATACATAAAGAGTTATTCTATATATATCTCTCGCTTATTATTTCTTTTATAGTTACTTTTCTTTCGACAGAATGGATCATTAAACAGTCAAAACTTAGAGGATTTGTTGGCAAAGACGTTAATAAGATAGATAAACCCGAGGTTCCAGTATTGGGTGGTATAGGAATAGTTAGCGGATTTGTAGCTGGATCTTTTACATATTTGATTGAAGTTTCAGACCAAAAGTTTTCATTTTTTGCAGAGAGGATAGTCATTTCAGTACTTCTCTCGTCTTTAATTATAGGCTTTTTAGGGTTACTTGACGACATTTTTAACCTTAGACAATCATTAAGGGCAGTTTTACCGGTTTTTGCCTCAGTTCCACTAATAATCTATAGTATCGGACATACGGCAATATCTTTACCGTTCTTAGGCCAAATAGACTTCGGAATATTCTTCTATTTAATAATCTTACCAGCCATCTTAACAATAACGTCTAACGCATTTAATATGCTTGAAGGTTTAAACGGTTTAGGTGCGGGGATGGGGGTAATTATGTCATTATCATTAGCATATATAGGTTTTAGGGCTGGCGGCTCCTCATTTTATGCTGGAGTATTAGCATTAATTTTAGTATCCGTACTTTTAGCTTTCTTAATATTTAATAAATATCCAGCAAGAGTGTTCCCGGGAAATATCGGAACTTACTTTATAGGATCCGTAATAGGAGCTATAGGGATAGCGGGGTTTATGTATACAGCACTATTCTTCTTATATATTCCTTACGTTATAGAGTTCTTGTTGAAAGCTAGGACTAGATTTAAAGGGGTCTCATTTGGGAAAATTTCACCGGAAGGGTATCTATACTGGGATTCCTTTCCCCACTCTCTAACTCATGTAGTAATGAAAATGGGAAAATTTAAAGAGTACCAAATTGTTGCTATACTTTGGGGAATAGAAGCAGTATTTGCCCTATTAGCAATCTACTTCCAGTTGACCGTTATCGTAATTCATTAAAATTTTTAAACAGTATAAACATCCTTATTTTATGCGTGCGGCTGTTCTCTTTAACTATAAGGAGCCTTTAAAAATAGAGGACGTTGAAATCCAAGAGCCTAAAGAAAACGAAGTACTTATTGAAATAAAGGCAACTGGTATGTGCCATTCCGACGTTAATGTATTTGTTGGTGCAACACCAGTTCCTACCCCGGTTGTCGCTGGCCATGAAATTTCTGGGATAGTAAAGAAAGTTGGTAAAAACGTGACTAGGGTTAAGGAGGGTGATAAGGTAATTTCTGCCTTTATTCATCCATGTGGTAAATGTAGGAACTGTATTTCTGGAAGAGAGAATTTATGTGAAACGTTTGCATCAGTTAGGCTAAAAGGAGTAATGTTTGACGGGACTAGTAGGCTAAGGTTAAAGGATGGTAGGCAAGTTCAGACTTTCCTGGGAGGTGGTTTCGCAGAATATGCGATAGTTCATGAAAACGCGCTAACCGTTGTTCCTTCAGACGTTGAGCAAGAAAGGGTAGCAACCCTAGGCTGTGCTGGAATAACTGCTTATGGCGCTGTAAATAGTGCCAAAATAGAGCCCGGAGAAAGTGTTGCGGTAGTAGGGGTTGGAGGAGTAGGTTTATCAGTAATCCAGTTACTTAAGGCTGGCGGTGCTGGTAGGATAATAGCGCTAGGTACTAAGAAGTGGAAATTGGAAAAAGCAATGGAATTAGGAGCTACAGATTATATTAACACTAAAGAAACAGATCCAGTAAAGGCTTTAAAAGAGATGACTGGTGGAGGACCCGATGTGATTATTGAAGCCGCTGGTACACAAGAAACAGTTCAGATGGCTGTTGACGGAGTAAGGATAGGAGGTAGAGTAGTATTAGTAGGATTACCACCAGTATCGGCTCAGATTCCTTTAAGGATTGCATACATTGTTAGAAACGGTATTACAATTATTGGTAATTATGGTGGAAGACCAAGAATTGATATGCCTAGACTATTAGAGTTGGTAAGACAAGGTAAGTATGATCCTTCAAAGTTAGTGACTGGAAAGTTCAAACTAGAGGAGATTAATGAGGCTGTAAAACTTCTTGAGGAAGGAGAAGCAATAAGAAGTTTGATAGTACCATGAAGGGAGCTATTTTTGACCTAGACGGTACAATAGCTAATACAGCTTTTTTGCATAAAAAGGCTTGGGAATTAGCACTAAAAGAATTGGGTATATCAACAAATGTTAAAATAGAATATTTACTTGGTAGAAAGACTAGTGAAATAGCTAAAATTTTAGCTAATGATAGATGGGAAGAGTTAATGAATGTGAAAAACAGAATATACTTGAGGCTAGTAGATAGTGAAGCCGAAGCCACGGAATGCAGTAAAGAACTTTTTAAAGAACTTAAATCTAAAAATGTTAAAATTGCAATCGTTACCTCCTCTAACAGAATTTCAGCAACTAAAGTTTTAAATAAGATCGGTTTAAACTATGATATCCTAATAAGCGGTGACGATGTTAAATTGGGTAAGCCAAATCCAGAAGGGGTCTTAAAGGCGTTAAATGAACTTAAAGTGGAACCAACAGAAGTAATGGGAATAGGGGATACAGACATTGATGTAACTGCTTATTATAATGCTGGGATAAAGAAAATTTTCTTAGTTGAATCTGGTGTACCTTACGATAAAGAGAAAGTATTAATGATGGGTGCTGTTATAACGAAATCTCTATGCGATTTACTTCAGTTAATTTATTAACACCTGAAGGAAGTAATAATAATAGGGGCTGGGTAGGGTGGGGAGTCTCGCCAGCTCCCTTAACCCGCGTGGCGTAATGCGGGCACCAGTAACTCCCATGTTGAGATACCTACCCTCTCGGATCCTAGCCTAACGATGAGTGCTGCCCGGCGGGGCGAGGTAGTTACGGGTTCCCCCTCTGGAGGGAGGGGGAATACCGTATCGACTGGGGGAATCGGCCAGGCCCGGAAGGGAGCAACCGTGCCCGGCTACCCGCGTTCGCCGGTCTACGGCATGAGGAGGGCTAGGGGTAAATCCGAGAGGGCAAGGGTCTCAGTATGGGGGGTCTGGCCCCTTCAATAAGAAAGATTCTTCTTGTAAAACATTTTATGTTCAGTATAGGGTATTCGTTCTCACTAGGTTTCCAATATAAGAAGCGCCGGGGGCGGGACTTGAACCCGCGCGGGGACGAACCCCAGCGGCTTTCAGCAACGCTTAGCAGGCCGCCGCCCTACCAAGCTAGGCGACCCCGGCAATTAATAATATTCTTTTTTGAGTTTAAAATTTTCTCTTACCGTAAGATCATAAATATTGTATCAACATTCCCATTAATTTTATCTTAGCTACTTGTGTGCCAAACTATCGATTAAGGCACCAATAACGATTATTAACATTCTTTACCTTTATTCGTAATGCGACTTGACCTGAACTTAATATTTCGCTAAAGTATTAGCAGATATTATAGAATTATATGTATCTTTATTTGTTAAAAAGTCTATATTACGATTATATACGTTAAAAAATAAAAAAGATAAAATAAATAAAGTTTCTCTGATTAAACTGAGTTAATGTAAAATTAGATATAGTATTTAAAAAAGAGTTTTTATTTACTCTTTCAATGTTGAAAGCGGTGATATTCAAGTGGGACTAAAAGACTTGATTGTTGCATTATTCCAACTTGACAAAGATTGGACCACAAGAATTGTAATGGGAATGCTTGTTATGGGCGTTATTTGGGGACTTTTAGGTGTTGTTGATTCTTTAATGGTTAGGATTCAAGAAAGTATGTGGAGCACTTTTGGTGCTTTACCCTTTACACCACAAGAATATTATGCTGGAATAACACTACACGCTGAGAGAGACCTATTCGGTTTCGCACAACAAGTAATCTATGCAATTATAATTTACTTCACAATCAAACTACTTAATTTACAACCTAGAGCTAAGTGGTTATTGAATATAGCTTTCATTATATTAAACATCTCTATGATGTTCATGGAGGGCCCAATATTAATTGTTAACCAGCAAGGCTTTGACAACTATTTCTCAGCTGGTTCATGGTACTACTTATCACCCATAGGAATCCCTGGTTACTCATTGTATGTAATGAGCCCGCTATTCTTTATAGGTTGGATTCTCAATGATGCTTTTGTTTACTTGGCTGGAATTTGGATAGTATATCATTACTACTTAGCATCTAAACAAACGAAAGAGAAATTACCAGTTCCTCTAGTCTTCTTCTTAATGATAATATTGCTCTTCATGATCGGATATTCTGGTGTAGTAGTTGCTAACGTATGGGATATATTAGCATTTGCTGGTATCGTGGGATTAAATGCGATTGCTAACCAAATAGCTTTCTGGATATTCGGTCATGCAGTAGTATATATGGCATGGTTACCCGCAGTTGCTGCGTTATACTTATTAATACCCACCTTAGCAAACAAACCGCTTTACAGTGACAGAATGGCAAGAGTTGCCGCAGTCTTGTACTTAATATTCTCTAATAACATTCCAGTACACCACTTATACATGGTTAATCTACCAGTTGCTCTGAAAGTATTACAAGAGATCCTCACATACGCTGTTACAGTACCGACTTTCATGACTTTCTTAAACTTATGGGCTACAGCTAAAGGTGCTAACGTAAGCTGGAATGTAATAACTGCGTTTACAGTAACGAGTTGGGCTGGATCAATATTTGCAGGAGTTACTGGGATTTCTAACGCAACGATCTCAGTTGATGCAATAGTTCACAATACAGACTGGGTTGTAGGACATTTCCACGCAATGATATTATTAGGAATAGTGCCCGCAGCAATGGCAGTACTATATTTCATGATACCAATGATGAGTGGTAGAAGTTGGTACTCTATAAAGATGGCCTGGATACACTTCTGGGGTTACTTAATCGGCTCAATAATGTTAATAATAGGTTTTGAGTTATTAGGGCTTGACGGGATTTTAAGGAGAGCCGAAATAGTTCCTAGGGTACCATACGTTATTGATGCAGAGAACTTAGCAACTGTTGGTGCAATTATAGCAGAACTGGCAACATTAGTTTGGTTCTTAAACTTAGTATTAACCTTAGTAAAAGGTAAAGTACTAAGAGCTGAAGGGTTATCTTTAGGACAATTAATCACTACAGTCACAATGCAGTTAGACTGGAGCAATACTGGTATAAGCTTAAAGAGTATAGAAGCAAAATTAAACACGAGGTTTATGAGGAAGGCATTATCTAGCTGGTGGGGACTAGCGATAGTAGGTGCATTATTAATAATCATCAGTGCTATCCCTCTAGTTCTAGTGGGTGATGCCTCGCAGCCAACCAACTCACTTGAATGGGCATGGATATCATTACTAACACTAGGAGTTATTTTAGGGGCTATAGGTTCACTTAAAGGCGCAAATACTATTTGAAAAGTAATAGTTACTTTTTTATTTTATGTAGTTTATTTTAAAACTTGTAAAGTTCGGGGGTGTAAAAATGAATAAGAAAGAGAAGTGGGAGTGGATTTGGACAGGTTTCGCAATTTTACTTCTAGCTGTTGTGGTAGTTACAACTTTACCAGAAGTATTTACAGTCGGCGGTGTTCCTGCAGTATATAAAGTTGACATACCCTCCGGCAGTGATGTTGTTCAAACTACAGTTCATGCAATGCAGTATGTATTCACTGTTCAAGAGAACGGGGGAGGTATAAAATCAGAGTTAGTACTTCCTAACGGGTCTGTATTACCATTCTACTATAACTTAATGGTTGTTCATCCAGGCCAATATTTGAATATGACAATGTATGCTGTAAATGGTAAGACGGCTACTGAGAACATGTATATACCTGTGTATAATTCCAAGTACGTGGTTGATACTCAGATCGTACCTGGGTTAGTACAATATGCTGTTTGGTACGCTGGGACTACTAGTGGTTCAAATATAACTTGTGGGGCTTATGCATTTTTAGATGGCGAATATAATGGGCCCTGGTTTGCTTACGATGTAGGAGAAATACTAGTAATACCCTCTAGCGGTTATATTCCAGCTTCAGCAATACAGAGTTATGTTTCCTCTAGTAACAATGCACATACAAGTGGATTAGTTGGAGACCCATATAATCCGCCCATAATTTTAGAAACTTCAACAAATACTCCAGAACTGTACGTAGAGGCTGATCAGTACGCTATGTTTAACGATAGTATACCAGGGCCAACATTTGTAGTAAATGCTAACTCTACCGTTACTGTATATATAACAATACCAACTCCAAATAATGATCATAACTGGTTAAACAATTATACTACAGCTGGAACTCCAACGCCAGTTAATGACCTCTATGTTGATGTTTATGCAGTTTGGTGGAACGGTACCATAACTCCAGCAGCACAACCACAGCTGATAAAGTATAATACTCCAATGGAATTCACATTTACCGCTAAGGCTCCAGCGTATATCTACGGTATAATTTATCCAGCATATTATGTTTACAATCTTGATGATATGTCAAATCTATTAACTGGTGAACAAGCAGGATATTTAATGTCCTTATGGGGAACAATACTTGTTGAGGGGTGAGATAGATGGTCAGTTTCTTTAGATTATTAGGTATTGGCTACGTATTAGCCATAGTTGGATTAGTGTGGGAGATAACTGAGATCACATTACATCAAGCAGCAGTACCATACGTATTGCCGTTTTCAATTGCAGCTTTTATAGGGTTTATAGCGTACTTCTTATTCGTTTATCTTGCGCCTACTGAAGAAGAAGCAACTGCTGCTAAGAAATAAGTTTCTTAAAGTTATCTTCTATTTTTTTAATAACTTCTTTTTCATCAACCCCTTTTAACTCTGAGATTTTTCTTATTGTATAAACGACATTACAAGGTTTATTTCTACTCATTTTTTCTGGGCCTAGAAATGGTGAGTCGGTCTCTGTTAGAATATAATCTAAGTCTATGTTTTTAACTACCTCTTGTCTCTGTTTATCTCTTACTATAACGGGGGGTATGGATATCATTCCGCCTAGTTCAATTACTTTATTTGCAGTTTTTACATTGCCCTCAAATGCGTGTATTACGAATTTTACTTTATAAGAACTGATCATGTTTAGGAAGTCGTTCATTCCTCCTCTTACATGAATTATGGCTGGTTTTCTTTGTTTTTCAGCTTTGTTTAGAAATAGTGATAATATTTCTATCTGTTTTCTCCTTAATTCTTGTTCTTTTATCCAAAAATAATCTAACCCTATCTCGCTGACAATTTTTGCTTTATCTACTAATTCTAAGCATTTCTCTACTTGTTCTAAATGATCTTTTACAAACTCTGGGTGAAAACCTACTGCAGCTATTACGTTTTTATATTTCTTTTCTAATGTTAAGCTTTTTATGTTACTTTCTATGTCTATTCCGGCATTAACTATTATTATTTCACACTCATTAACTATATAATCTCTATCATTGTCGAATTCCTTTGTGTCTATATGTGCATGTGAATCGACGTACATAAAAAAGGTATGGAAAGAGGTTAAAAATTATTTCCAGGG
Organism: Sulfolobaceae archaeon; assembly: GCA_028277025.1. The sequence continues at coordinate 82,456 of JAPYVG010000003.1, read as the reverse complement.
TTCTCTGAGGACTTGTATTTTTACAACATTTTCGTTTTCATCATAGATTACTTTTACTAAATCTCCTTCTTTTATTTGGAATTTTTGTCTAATTTTTGCCGGTATTGTTACTTGGTAGTTACGTGAGACTTTAACTATTTCTTCAACCACCATTTTATTTTGCCTCCATTAACATATTATCATACAACATTTAAAACTTTACTATTCTGATAAAAAGTTAGATTTAAATAGATGAAGCAAAAAAAGTTGTAAACTAATCATATTGTCCTTTCTTTCTCATTTCCATTTTTCATTGTGGTATTATTAATTACGATCTTGAAAGTATATTTGCGTAGTAATGGTCTAATTTGTAGTAACGAAAAAATATAAATAGTAGAATGATTATAAACTTTTGTTGTGATAGATATGGCACAAACAAATATTAGCGGGACAAGGATAAAACTGCCCTCTGGTAAAGATGCCGGGCTAGTGGATATACTGTCTTTTTGCTATGGCCTTTCGGAGACTGATGTACAAGTGCTTATAGCTTTAGCTAAATCTGAGGCCAAAGGTACAGAAGATCTTGAGGCCGATTTAAAGCTCTCTAAAGCCTCTATAAACAGAAGTTTAAATAAACTCTTAGAAATGGGTTTGGTGATGAGGATAAAGGAACCTGGAAATAAGGCTGGAAGACCAAGATACCTTTATAAGACTAGGGATTACAATGAGTTAAAACAGAAAATTTTACAAGATATTAAAGATTGTTCTGAAAAAATGGCACAGTTAGTGGATCAAGAGTTCAGCATATCATAAAGTCTCTTTACTTTTTCTCTTAATATGTCTCTTAACCTTTTCTTATCATTGATTACTCCGTTAACTATGGTTTTCTCTACATACTCACTCGTTATGTAATACACGATATGAGATATAAGCCTTTCTTTATAGAGAGGATAAACTAGCTCAGAATTTATTAAGACTAAGTCGGCAACGTTATTTGGTTTTATTTCACCACCTTTAATTCCTATAAGTTTATAACCGTTTATGGTAGCTAGTCGTAGTAAATCTAATGCTTTTACTCTAGTGTTCCAATACATTTGCCTCTGTAAAAGAACTCCATTCTTCATCTCTCTAAATAGATCTAGCGAATTATTACTTGCAGCCCCATCTGTACCTATAGTCACTGTTATCTCATTTTTTATCATATCCTCCAAAGGAAAAGCACCTCCGGTAGCTAATTTCATGTTAGAAGTAGGGCAATACGTGACTTTGCTATTAGCCTTTTTAATTAATTCTATTTCCCAACTTGCAACCCAACCCAGATGTACTAATTGTGTATTCTCGTTTAATAGCCCAATACTGTTCATATATTCTACTGGGAATAAGCCAGTCCTCCTCTTTATTTCGTACAATTCTTTTCTAGTTTCTGAAACGTGGATGTGGGTCCAAGTTTTCCTCTCTTCAGCTAGCTGTTTAGCTAGAAGGATTGTCTTAATACTATTTGCGTATAAACTGTGAACATTAACTATAGGTTTAAAGTATTCACTTTCTCTCAAAGCTCTCTGTAATTTATCTATTTCATAGGCGTCAAATAACTCGTCAAGAAAAGTATAACCAGCAAAAGCTCGTATTTTATATTTTTCACTTAGCTCTTTAACATCCTCCGGGTTAAAGTACATGTCTATAAATGCTGTTGTCCCTTGACTTAGCATTTCTAGTATTGATATTTCACTCCCTAGTTTCATTAGGTCTTTTGACATATTTCTTTCGAACTCCCACATTTTCGAAAGCCATTCATTTAGTTCAGCATCATCATAATAACCCCTAAGCACAACCATTGGTGAATGCGTATGAGCGTTAACTAGACCCGGAAGAACTATGTATTTTCTGCAATCAACTTCATCACCTTCTATTTCGTCCCCAACTTCTTTTATTACGCCGTTTTGTATTACTATGTTTTTGTTGGTGAGTATTTCTCCGTTAGGGTTAACAATAAATTTACAACGTGTTAAAGTATACGTGTTATTATGAACCTCCACTCGTATTCGCCTAATTTCTTTTTATAACCTTCAACCTTTAATTCCCTCTTGAAAAGGGGGGCATAAACTACAAAAGTTTCTGCTTCCCCACCCTCAAAGGCTGGATTAAAACCATATTTTTCAGAGGCAACTATAATTCTTTCTATGTCTTTCTCGTCAATTATTTTACCAACAAGTTCGAAGGGGAAACCGTAAGCTGAAGCTGATGTTATTATAAATTTAAACCCTTCTTTGACCAATTCCCTTAAATACTCCTTTTGATCTTTTCTCCACAACGGCGAGTATGTTTTCAGCCCCACCTCCTCTGCCATCAAGTTTATATTTAATCTCTGATAGTCTGATAGGAGTGCCCCAGTTATTATTCCCTCAGCCCCGTTTCTTTTTGCTTCTTTAAAGGCTTCTTTTAAGTCGTTTAATTCCTTATCCTTCTCTCCACTGGTCTCCTTTTGAATAAGCGGTATTCCTAGTACTTCAGCTTGATATTTTGTTAGTTCTACGTTAGGTACTTGAAACATCCACGAGTCTTCTCTTTTTGGGAGGAGTGTAATAAGGCAAATTACCTCAAATCCTTTAAATACTGCCCAGTGTAAAGAATAAGTGCTATCTTTTCCGCCAGAATATAATACACAAACCTTCATAGTTGGTAACAATATATTGTGTGGTCAGTGTAGCCTAGTATTCCCATTGCTTTCACTCTTTTTACTTTAATTAACTTTAAATGTTCATATTGAAAGTCATGAGAAATTACTCGCATACCCTTTTTACCATATTGGATAATATAAGGTTCAAGTAACTCATTAGCCCTAGTTGATAAATACGACACAAGTACGTCAGCCCTAGGTAATAATATTGGGGCTAAAGTTAATAAGTCCCCGCATATTATTTCTATTTCTCTACTATTATCAAAATATGCCTCCTTGCATAACTTTTTATCAATCTCAACTCCTATTGCTAACTTAACGTTAAACTCCTCTTTAGCTATCTTCAATATTTTCCCTACTCCAGCACCTAAATCCAGAACTATGTCTTGTTTTCCAGCCTCAGCGCATTTAAGCATTTCTCTTGCGACTTCATCTGGTGTTGGTACGAATGGTACTATCATATACTGAATACTCTCAAGGGGAGTTTATAAGTAGTTTACTAAAAGTTATTTTTTCGTTCTTAGGTTCTAGATCAGTCCACATATTAACGTTTTTTAATATATATAGTGGGAAGCCATTAAGTTTGAGTTCAAAAGTACCCACTATATAAACTCTCTTAGCTAAGTTTACAAGGTCGAGTAACCTCTTAGCATATCTAATCTTCTCTTTGACGAAAAGTGTTTTGTAACATGCTAATAGTGGTTGAAGCTCACCATTATCCACCAAAACAATGTCGAAATCATCTAGTTTATCACATAAATATTTAGCTAAATCGTATTTGATAAAAGGGAAATCACAGCCTGTCAAAAAGAACTTTTCAGCTCTAACTAATTCCAGACCTAACTCTAGACCTTTAAGGGGACCTAACCTAAAGTTATCTATTATTTGAATCCCTTTATTTAGAGTTAATCTTTTCTTGTTAGTTACAATGATGGGATTGGCGAACTGATCTACGATTCTCTGGAGAAAGGTTTTGCAATCTAGTTCATGATCGCATTTATCTTCTCCGAATCTTTTTGATTCTCCCCCGGCAAGAATTATTACATCAAAATACGAATTTTTGTAAGTTGACATATTCTCCTTTTTTGTAACTTACTCCTCTTTTAAGTATTGAGAAACCATTAGCCTTAGATAAATCGCTATATAGCCCTGTACCCCACCTTAAAGGTTTTGCATACACGCCATAAGTTTTAAACATATAGACCGAATCCATTTTGTGCTTTACATCGACATCTTCACTCAGTAAATAACTTTCATATTTTCTTACTTCTTTATTTATCATTCTTGAGATTATATGAAGACCGTGTTGATGAAATACTGTTACGGCAGACACCACTTGACCGGGCAAGTTTATTATCGGTTTGTTATCAATCACCCCTACACCCCCGTGCTTAATTACGTTAACGTTAACTCCCTCAAATAGTAATTTACCTAATTCCCTAATGACTTTCTTTGAGTAGTCTTTATCACCTTTAGACGATCCCCCAATTAAAATGATATAATCGCAAGTGTTTGTTGCTTCCCTAAGTTTGTTTTCAATTTCTTCTTTTACGTCCCTAACTACCCCCAAATATGTTGGTTTTCCGAATTTTTCCATGATTTTTAATAATATAGGTGATATTGAGTCCGGTATATTTCCATAAGGCTTTAATTCATCGCCAGAGGCGATTATACAACACCTTATGGATAGGACTTTAATCGTATTTATTCCTTGTATGGTAAGTAATCCTAAATGGTAGGGTGTTAATATCTCTCCTTTTTCTATTATTACTTCTCCTTGTTTGATGTCCTCTCCAAGAAACTTTATATCCTTTCCCTCGTAAAGCTGTTCAGAAAACTCTACGTAATCCCCAACTATTTTGCTCGCTTCAATTCTTGCTACAGTATTTGCTCCCTTAGGTATTGGACCACCTGTAGTTACGTAGTAAGCTTCACCCTCTTTTAGTTCTGGAATCTCCTTACTCGAGGGGTATAATTTTCCTACTATTTTCAGCCTTCCATATTTTTCGTAGTCTTTTAAGTTGAATGCGAAACCGTCCATTGCTGATAGGTTTGTCTCTGGTACATTTTTCTGAGAAATAACGTCTTCTCCGACTACTTTCCCCACAGCTTCTAATATTTGAACTTCTTCTATATTGGCTTTCTTAAATTCAGTGTTTTCAATTATTTTTTCTGCTTCTTCTAATGGGATAAGCATTCATTTAATAATATGTACGAGTAGTATAAAATAATGTCTTGCATTATACAAGTTGTTGGTAAGAAGGATGTAGGTAAGACCAGTGTGATTGAAAGGGCAATTCCAATAATTAAATCTATGGGATATACTGTCGGTGTCATTAAACACTCTCATCACGAATTAGATTTACAAGGTAAGGATACTTATAGGTTTTGGAACGCTGGTGCTGATATAGTTTCATTCTTAGATTCTAAATGCACCCTTTTCTTCAAGGCAGATGTTAAAGACATAGTTAATCTACTCCCTGTAGATGTCGTAATAATTGAGGGGTTTAAAGAGCTTAATCTCACTGATAAGAGGATAGAGGTGAGTAATGTTGAGGAAGACGTTAAAAGATTAATTTCTCTCGTTAAAGAATGTAGGAAATTGAACGGTGTTAAACTCATTTCAAATTTAGGGGAGCTTAACATTAATGACGTAAAAGTTAGGCTATTATATAACTTATTAAATACGCTTAATATTAGGGAAGTTAAGATTGCTTCAATTTCGTGAGGCAATAGAGTTAGATTGTGAAGCCTTTGTAACAGATGCAATATCTTTTATGAAACAAAATAACGTTAGGAGAATCGTAGTGGTTGATAATAGTCAGAATAAAAAGATTTTAGGAGTATTAACTGTGGACGAAGTACTTCATCACATTCTTAACAACACTGTGGAAACTAAGTTAAAATATGCAGTACTAAGGGAGCCAATAATTATGAAAAATTTCGATATTAAAGTGTTTATAAAAGAAATGCTATCAAAAAATACTGACAATATAATAATAGATACCGAGAAGGTTAGGTATATAGTAACTTATAAAGATTTAATAAGGCTCATTGACTGGTCTAGGAGTGATGATACAATAACTAGTATCGCTAAAAAGGCGATAAGCGTCGAGAGATATACAAAGATTAGGACTGCGATATCATTAATGCTAAATCACAAAATACGACATTTACCAGTATACGAGGACACTCTATACGGTATAATTTCTGCCAGAGATATAGTTTATAGATATTTAGAACTAGATTTAAACAACGATGATGTTTCTAAAATAATGGTTATTAACGTATTTAATGTCTCACCAGACGATAAAATCTATGACGTTGTTACCGAACTAATGAAGAGGGATATAGGAAGTGTTATAGTAGACGAAAGACAAATAGTAACTTTAAAAGATTTATTAGAATATGCTTTAAAAAAATTAATTAGATAATAACGCAATGGGAGAAATGGAGTTAATGTTAGACATCTTTAGATGCCCTATTGACGGTTCGCGTTTCGTCAGTAAATGGAAATGTGAAAAAGGTCATGAGTTTAAAGAAATTGATGGTATTATAAACTTTCTGCAAGACCAAGAGGTGGAAGGGGATAAATTACTCGAAACAATAGCCCCCATTTACGAGCCTCTTTGGGCTCCTTTAGGTTTTCTTTTGACTTCTCACGTTTCTTATTCGGGCGTTTTGAGAAATATAAGCAATTATCTTAACGGTAATGTTGTTGTAGATGTAGGTACTGGAACTGGTAAAGTGTTTGACTATGTTAACTGCGAGGTATGTATAGGTATGGACATTTCTTTCAAATTCCTAAAAATTCTGTCGAAGAAGAGAAATAAGGTAATTCCAGTAAGGGCTGATGTGAGGTCTATTCCTTTACAAAGCGAGGTAGCTGATGCAGTCTCAGCGTTACTCGTTATTCATATGTTACCTTCCAAACTTTCAGCACTAAAAGAGATCTTTAGAATTTTGAAGCATAAAGGCAGATTCGTATCTATCATACTTACAAATAATAACTCAATAAGTAGATTATTGGCTAAATGGTGGAAGATTGAACTCTACAGTACCGATTATTATATAAAGCTATTTAGGGAGATCGGATTTGAGGAGATTAATTACAAAAAGATGGGTGCGTGGACTTTATTTACATGTGCCAAGCCTTAAAGATTACTAACGAATAGAATAAGTAACTTAATCCGTTTAGGGCATTCATCATCATTATCATAGGAATAGTAAAGGCTACTGTGTAGATTACAATGTATATTCCTAAACCCAATACCATTAAGAATATGGCAAATTGTGTTAATGATGAGTATTCTCCTCCACTACCTGTTATGAGGTTAAATAGCTTAGAACTCCCACTTATTGCATAAAATATTCTTTCCCCACCTAATATGAAGCCTAGGAAATAGAAAGGATATGGGTTAAAAGTGTACATTATATCGAATATTGAAGCATGGACTTTAATGACTAGGAAAAATGAAGTTATAAACATTAGAACCCCTACAATGAGGTTTATTCCCCTTTTTGTTAACTGGTTAACTGTATTGGCCAAGCCATTAACCCCACTAAAGTTTCTCCTAATTCAATATCTACTAACTCACCTAAAAGTATTCCTCCAATAAGTCCTAATAACATTCCAGCTATTCCAGCAAGCTGATAGCCTAAAAACGCACCCAATGAGCTCCCCGCTATTTTACCCCAATACTTATCATCAATTTTATATATTTTTGCGAAATCGTATCCTCCATACTTTCCTTCCCTAGAAAATAAGTAAGCAACATCAACTATCGCCTCTTTAACTTCATTTATATCATTACTGTTATAGAGTGTTACATATTCTTCCATTTTACCATCTCTTCTAAAATAAATTGGTATAAATCCAGCTTTAGTAAAATTTCTGATTGAATTTGTAATTTTACCATTGTTATAAAGTTTAAAAATAACCTTAAACATCAATAAATATAACGTAATGGTAATAAATATTTTTTCCTTTTAACCTATCCGATACGAAAATAAAACCTTAAATTTTAATTTAATAACAGAGAGTCACTTTTATGAAAAACATGATGGTAAATGAAGAAAAGAAAAAGTATCATGCGGTAATTGAAGTTGACTCCTTACAATTGAGTAGTGATTATTACGAGCATGTTTCTTCCGCAATTGATGATGTACTAAGGAAAGCTAAGGATTATTTAAAAAGCCAAGGGTATGAGGGAAAGTTTTTGGCTGAGGTTTCCGTTTATGTAAAAGAGGAAGATGCGGAAAGGTTAATACAAACAGTTAGGACAAAAATTATTGTGAAATAATGGGGAGTGAGCTTTCAGAACCCCTTGAGAATTACCTAAAAGAGATTTATGAGCTGGAAGAGATAAAGGGTCATGCGAGGGTATCAGATTTAATCGAGATCTTTCGAATCTCCCCCGGTACTATAAGTAAGGCTATTTCGAAGCTTGAGAAATTGGGACTTATAAAGAGGGGGAATAGAAAAATTGAGCTTACGGAAGAAGGGAGAAGGCTTGCTGAGAAATTAATTCGCTCTCACAGACTTTCAGAAAGGCTATTAACAGATATATTAGGGCTTGATTGGATTAGGGCTCATGAGTTGGCTCATAAATTAGAACATATTTGGCCGGAGGATGTTTTAGATAAAATAGATGAAATATTAAATAGGCCAACTACTTGTCCTCATGGTCATCCGATACCGGGTAGGGGGAAAGTAAAAGGTATTGTCCTTTCAGAAGCTCAAATTAACAAAGATTACAAAGTTGTTATGATCATAAGGGAGGAGGAATGGGTTCTAGCCCTAGCTGGCCAATATGGGTTGGTTCCGGGTATTAGAGTGAAATTAATAAATAAAAATCAAGATAAATATGAAATTGAAGTTAACGGTAGTCTGAAAGAGATACCCAAGGCTTTAGCGGATGAGGTGTTAGTTAATGGAATTAACTGAGTTAGAGAAGAAAATTCTGGTACACATTTATAAATATGGTCCAGATAACCCGTGGTATATGGCAAGACGATTACTTGGAGAATCAGGTTGGGCTCCTAAATATGATGAAAATGAAATTGAGAAAGCCTGCAAGGATTTAGAGGAGAAGGGTCTTTTGCAGAGATTTCAAGGGGCTTTAAAGAGAAGTGTTACTTCCTCAGTTAAACCATGGTTAAAGGTGAAAGCTAAGGAACTAGACCATAAGCCTAAGGGTATATACTACGATCTCACAAAACAAGGTAAAAGGATTGCATCTGAACTGTATAAAGAATTTTTTAAGAAGGAGAAAGAATGAACGAGATAGTAAATAAAGTCCTAGAGTTTTCAGATTCTTACAAAGTTTTAGAAGAAAAGATAAGGGTGAAACAAGGGGAGTTAAACGTCGCGGGAAACGTGTTTAAGTTTTCCAGATTATTGCTATTAGCAGTCGGAAAGTCTTCAATAAAAATGGCGAAATTTTTTCTTCAAAGGATAAAGGTGAGTAAAGGCATAGTAATAACACCGGAAATTTATGATAAACTTGAAGGGGTAGAGATACTACAGTCTACTCATCCGCAAATTTCTGAAAAGAGTTTAAAAGCTGGTGAAAGGGTAGTAGAGGTACTCAAGAAGGAAGATTACGATTTAGTACTCTTTTTACTTTCTGGTGGTGCGTCCGCATTATTAGAGTATACTGACATCCCTTTAGAAGAGTTAAGGTCTTTAAATGATCGATTAGTAAAATCTGGACTGACAATAAATGAGATTAACGTAGTAAGAAAACATTTATCTAAAATAAAGGGAGGGTGGTTAGCTAATTATTCTAAATCCCCAATAGTTTCCTTAATAATTAGTGATGTTCCGGGAGGAGATCTAAGTGCTGTAGGTAGTGGACCTACAGTGCTCGATTCAACTACAGTAGACGATGCTATTAGAATCCTCAAGAAAATTGGAATAGAGTTAAAAAGGGAAGATCTTATCGAAACCCCTAAAAGTCTAAGCGCTCCAGTTTATAATTTTAAAATACTTGATGTAGAGGAAGTACTAATCAAGCTTAGATCTTATTTAGGTGGTAAGATAATTAGTTCTGAGGTTAGGGGCGATGCGTTTTCTTTTGGCGCTAATTTAGCTGGGATTGGGAATACACTTCTTAGGATCGGAGATAAAGGCATTATATTAGCTGGTGGGGAACCAGAAGTTAAGATAGAAGGAAAAGGCGGTAAAGGAGGTAGAAATGGGGAAGTCTGTTTAGGGTTTTTGAAGTTTGCAAATAAAGGGATAAAGTTATATGCTATAGCTACTGACGGAATCGACGGTAATAGCGAATATGCTGGATGTATTGTTGAAGGGGGATTAGATATTGACGTTGATAAATATATCTTAATTCACTCCTCTTATGAACTTTTAGAGAAGATTAATGCTACTATTTATACTGGCTTTACCGGGAATAATGTAAATAATGTGTATTTATTAGAAGTAGGTAAGTAATTTATGACTTTACAAAAATATTTATAAATAAGAATATAACCGTTTATTCATAATGAAGGTAAGCAAAACAACTACAAGGGGTTTAACAACTAAGGTAATTGTAGGAGTAATTATAGCAGTAATAGTAATTGCTGCTATTGCGGCTCTTCTAATTTACCATCCTTCTTCAACAACAAAGACTAGTACTTCTACAACTTCATCAACTACCTCAACTTCCTCTATCTCGTCTTCCTCTGGACCGATAATAGTTTATGTAGCTGGAGCGTATAAGGCTATATTTGATTACCTTGCACAGCAGTTCGAAAAACAGTACGGTATTCCGGTCAAAGTTGTTCCAGGCGGATCTTTCGGTTTGGCTGCTGAAATAGCTCAAGGGCAGCAAGCTAACGTCTTTGTTCCAGTGGCTTATTTACAAGCTGTAGAGTTAGAAGGTAATAATAATCCAGGATGGGCTATTGCCTTTATATCTGATCAAATGGCTATAGTTTACACTAACTATACTACGCAAAGCCCATACTGGAAAGAACTTTACGGGAATTATACAATGGCAATGAAGACGAACGAAACACAGTACTGGTATAACTTCTTCAACTTGTTAACAACTAAATTTTCTTTGGGTATTTCAAATCCTAGTTCAGACCCAGAGGGTTTGTACGCGATGTTAATACTTAAAATGGCTGGTTATTTGTATGCTAATCATAGTTTTGACTACTTCATAAATCTTGCAGAACCAAATATTAAGAGCGCACCTACAACGGCTGATTATGTGCCAGCACTGGAAGCTGGTGAGTTAGACTTTGTCTTCTCTTATAAGTCGTATGCCGTATCACAAGACTTTGAATACCTTACATTACCTCCCTGGCTAAGCTTTGGTTATTATCCTAACGAGACCAACTGGTATAGTTTCTTTTTCTATAAGATAAATGTTAATGGGCAGACTATTAGAATTTACGGTAATCCCGTGTATTTGTACATAACTATACCTAAGAATACACCAAACTTTAATGAATCCTTACTGTTTCTAGAATTTGTAATAGATCACGTTAATGAGCTTGCTCAATTTGGTGTGACTCCAATAACCCATCCAGTATTGTTCTACGAAAACGAGTCTGACGTTCCAAGTCAAATTCTTAATTTACTAAACCAAGGAGTGTTACAGTATGATGGCACATTCCCGAGCCTTTAAGATAATTTCCTTCTTTTTAACAATATTAATTGTATTCCCTATTATGTTCCTATTGTATTATGGTTACGGTCCCTTCTACGTTAGGTCTGCAGCCTTTGGAAAGACTGTTTTGAGTTCAGTTGAGCTGAGTTTCTTTGCTTCAGCTCTTGCTGTGATTATTGAAATTGTTGCTTTTACTCCTTTAGCCTACTATTTAGCTCGACACAAAAGCGTTGTGATGGAGAGTTTAGTTGACGTACCTGCCTCTATTCCTCATCCAGTAGTTGGTATCGCATTGCTTTTCATTGATAGTCCTCTTAATCCTGTTGGAAAATTTCTTAATAAAATAGGCATAAATTTTTATTACACATACTTAGGGCTTTTCTTAGCATTAATAATTGTATCTACGCCAGTTTACGTAAGAGCTATGCAGAGTTACTTCGAAAGTCTTCCTACGTATTATGAAGAGTTCGCTGAGAGCCTAGGGATGTCAGAACTTAAGGTTTTTTATAGAATAATGTTTCCGATGTCAGTAGGGGCTATAATTTCTTCTGGTTTAACTGCAATGGCTAGGGCTATAAGCGAGTTTGGTTCCGTTGTAATTGTAGCACCATTTGTCACTGGATGGATATTTAATGGTGATTGTGTTGCTTCAGTCTTTATTTATAATGAGTTTGAATCATATTTCAATGCCTCTGTGTCCTCAGCCGCGACTTTAATTGTGTTTTCCCTAATCTTAATTTTAGCCGCTAGGTTAGTTTCCTATTTCCTCATAAAGAGGAGATATACTTATTATTTATGAATGATCTCTTTCATCTGGTGAAGAACCCAACCTTAGCTGAGAAATGATGAGAGGTTGTTCGTCTGATGATATGTAAAGATCTAGAATGTGTTATAGGTATAGCAAGAAGGATTTTAGAAAAAGAAGGGATAACAAGGGAGAACTTTAACGTAATAGTTACTGATTTACCATACATTACACTTTCTATTCTTGATGGATCTACGGTTAAAATAAACTCGTTATTGCTTGAGAACTACTCTAATAATGTTAATAATGAGGCGAGATTAGTTAGTGCGTTCCTTTTAATTGCAATACTTAACGCTTTTTTAAAAGATAAGGCTAAAACTAGAGATATTATAAAGAAATATTTCGGAGAGGGATCTATAGAGGAAAAAGTTGTAGATGTGATTCTTTAACTTCTTTTTTCTAAGGCTCTTAGCGCATTCTGGATGAAACTTTCAACTACTTTTTCTGGCTCTTTAGCTTTCATCACAGCACTTGCCACTCCTATTCCATCAGCACCCAATTCAATAGCCCTATACACGTCTTCACCACTTGTTATTCCAGCTCCAGCTATTAGGTAAACTCCGGGGGTTTTCTTAATTTCATCAACTGCCCTAGTTATAACTTCTGGTCTTTCCTTTGATACGGCTTTTCCGCTTCCAATCAATTCCGGTGGTTCTATAAGTATTGCGTCTGGATTTAGGACTGCCATGGAATAGACTAACTCGTATCTATCAACACAAACCACACTTTCTAAACCTAACTTTTTCATTCTTATTATAGCATCATGTATTTCGTCTAATCTTATTCTCTTCTCGCTATGGTTAAGCAAAGACCCCTTTGCACCGGCATCTTTTATCATTTCCGGAAGTATTGCACCAGTTCTTGCACCATGCTCTAATCCATCCACGTGCTGGGCATAGATTATTAAATCTGTTTCTTGGCTTAACCTATAAATCATTGTAGCTGGCACTGAGATTATTACCGGTACATTATAGTCTTTACTTACTTTTTCTATCTTTTTTGAAATTTCTATGCCTCTTTGCCCATATGAGTTCTCATATGCCTTGTAGTTTATTAAAATAATGGGGGGTTTCATAAATTAAAATCATGGATAAGGTATTGAAGTTTTGTGGAATAGATTTGGCAGTAAAGAGGCCTTCAGCAGTGGGTTTACTTTTGGATAGTATTATCAGAGTTAAGGAATTATTGACTGACGAAGAAATCATAGAATACTGTAAAGATAGTGAGGTTGTTGCAATTGATTCACCATTAAGCCATTCCAGAGGTTTTAGAAACGTAGATAAGGAAATGATTAAGAGGGGGTATAAGGTTTTGCCCCCTAGTTGGATGAGGAGCCTTGTTGATAGGGCTATTCGTTTATCACTGTCGTTTAAGAAAGTAATAGAGACTCATCCTACATCCTCAATGAAGAACGTTGGGCTTGATTGGAGGAAGCTGAGCAGGAAGAAGGATATAATCGATGCTGTAGTTTGTTCTCTTGTAGCTTACTTTTATCATTCTGGAAATATTATGGTGGTAAGAGCTTCTGACGGAGAGATTTTCCTTTTGCCAAAAGGTAAATTAGAAATCAGTAAAATCGATGAGTTGACATTCCAGTTCAAAACATTTTATCAATATCGCTGATTATCTCGCGTATTTTATTGAAAAACAGTATTATTACTAGTAAAGAAATAGCTAAAGAAGTAATGATAACTTCTAATGATATAGAGGATATTATTTTTATTATCGTTATTTCATAGTCTATTGTGACAAGGAAGAAGATAAGAAATAATAAGAAACTAATTACAAACTTGTACTCATTATCAGGGATTCTTTTTAGAGTTGAGTCCATGAGAATATATTCAATTAACGGAATTAATATAATAAGTGAAATTATTAAAAGGGCAAAAAGTTTTGAAAAAGTCAAGAGTAGTTCGATTAATATTATCGGCGTAGTAGTGGCGATTACACTTAGTAATATAAATCTTAGTAATGCCTTAAATAAATCTGGTGTTTTTATAGTTAAATTCATAGTTTTGTGTATAATTAAATCAATTTTAGAGACATTGAATTTATTGTAAATTAAAGACATCATTTTCAATAATCTCCTTTGCTTATTCGTTATTATTGAAGCCACTGCGGAAGAAACTGCCACTAATATCGTAGAGATATTATAAACTGGTAAAACTGGTAGCCCGTTTTGAAGGGCAGCTAAAGAGATTACTATACCGAACTCACTCAAAGGAGTCATAAATAGTCCAGTTCTGAAAGCTCTTATGAAATCTCCTAGGGAGAACCAGTATCCTATACTAAATGCGATATATTTTGCAAATATTAAAATAATAGAAAGTAAAGTATAATATATTGCAAAACCAGATATTTTCACATAGCTCCCCGCAATAAAGAAGAAAAATATTAGAGTGAAGTCTACTAAAGGCCTTATTAATGATATCACTTTTTCGGGGTTTTTTAAGGCATAAGAAGCTCCAACCCCTAAAAGGAAATTCTCTAATGAGGAAGGCAAGTTTACTATTTGGCTTAATATGTTAAAGATGAAGACTGAAGCTACACTGGAGAGTATTATTGATTCATCGCCATACTTTAATGTTGGTGTAATTAACATTTTAGATATTAGATATCCTATTATTAATGAAACAAGTGAGGTAAGAATTAAGTTGAGTATGTTGGTTTGTGAGGATGTAATATAACTTAAGGCTATAAATGCCAGTGCGTCTTCTAATGACGATACCGAAATTATTAGTTTAAAATCGTTTGGGTCAAGGCTCTTTTCTGATAACTTAAATGCTATCGACGTGCTCGTGTCAAAGCCTACTACTGTAAGTAATAATATTTCTAAAATCGATAGTCTTAAGAAAAGGGCTAAAAGATTAGCAAACATAAAGACTATTGAAAACTCGAGGAGTACGATTATTGCTGCCCTTTTAAATATAGTCTTTAAATCTAACAAATTAACCGACATTCCCATTTCAAAGGATAGCAGATTAGTTGCTAAAAACGAAATAAATTGAAATTCCGGGTTGTTATAGTTCAGTCCTAAGCTCTCACCTAGTATACCAGAAATTAGGTAAGCTAATACTGGGGAAATCCCGAACCTTCTAAGTATTAATCCAGTTACTGTAGCAAAGACCAGCATTAGTGTAAGTATGGTATTAGTGTCCACAAAGTTATTATTCTACAAAGCGTATTTAAGGTTCAATAATGATAACTAAAGTATACAAATTTGTAATTGAAAGTAATTACCTAAAGGGAAACCCGTTAAATGACCCTTTTAAAAGGAAAGTTTATATATTAGAAGTAGGGGAGATTACACAGAATATTCCTATCGTAATATATTTAAGTGGTTTTCTTTCCTCGTCGATTTCAATGTTAAATTATGATCCCTTAAACGAAAACTTTGCAGAAAAATTAAATAGACTCCATAAAGAAGGCAAAGTCAAAAAGTTAATCATGGTTTTACCCGATATGTTTACTAAAGTTGGTGGAAACCAGTATATAGACTCTACGGCTGTAGGGATGTATGAACAGTTTCTCGTAAAAGAGTTAATACCTTATTTAGTAGAAAAATATGATAGTAAAAATATCATATTAATGGGTAAATCCTCTGGTGGTTACGGCTCAATAGTGTTAGGTATGAAATACCCAGAAATAGTCAAGGGGGTTGTAGATCATTCTGGTGATGCTTACTTTGAATATGTATATTTACCTCTCTTTCCCAATGTTATTAGAGTCTTAAGAAGGTTTAAGGACGCTAAAGAGTGGTTAAAGAGATATTGGGAAAGGGATAATAAAAAAGAAAAAGAAGACGTAATAACATTAACTATTATTGCAATGTCTGCTTTTTACTCTCCAAACGGTGAGGATTTCGATTTGCCTTTTGATTTAGAAACGGGTGAAATACTAGAAGATGTTTGGAAAAGATGGTTAGAGAAAGACCCCGTTAGAATGGTAGAGAAGTATCATGATAACCTTAAGAAATTAAAACTTCTATATATGGATGCGGGAGTCAAGGATGAGTTTAAAATAAATTTTGGCACCAAGATACTCCATAAAAGGTTAATTAAATACGGGATACCTCACGTTTTTGAGGAGTTTGAGGGAGGTCACTTTAATATTAATTTTAGATACGACATTTCTTTATCCTTAATAGGTAAGATATTTAGTGATGGGGAAAGTTAAGTTTGTGAATAGTGGAAATGTTTACGATATTCAAGGTTATGAAAGTGATATTGTTGTAGTACCTAAACTAAACCCCGAGATTTTAAAGGAGTTTAGAGGTGTGAAATTGTATGAGTGCTCAAAAGGTGAGGTTGAATGCCTCGATGAGATTAAGAGGGTAATAAATAAAGTAATAAAGTCTTGTAAATTTTCATGATTTAGCGGGGAATCCTGGTTTCACCAATCTCTCTAAGTTTAATATTTTATCTATTTGCTCATCACTGTACCCTAACTCTCTTAAAGCCTCCCTGATTGATAAACCTTTAGTTAATTTTTTACCTATCTCAGAAGCTTTATCATATCCAACGATCGGGGAAATTACGGTTACTAGTGAAGGACTACTCTCGGCATATCTTCTCATCTTTTCAACATTAGGAACCATTTTATCAATTACTAAATCAGCCATCTTGTTGAGTGCTTCTGATAATAATGTTATTTGGCTCACAACGTTATAGCCTATCAATGGAACTCCCATTGCCAATTCAAATTCTCCTAACATTGACGCGAATTGGTTTGCATGATCTAACCCTACTACTTGAGCTGAAACTAAAAGTGCGGCTTCTACTGTTACTGGGTTAGTCTTCCCTGGCATGATACTACTCCCGGCTATTTCTTCTTGTGATGGGAGGTCTATTTCGTTAAATCCTGTCATTGGACCAGAAAACATAAGCCTTATATCTTGACCTAGCCTATATAAGTTAACCGCTATAGTCCGTAATACCCCACTTAAATCCAGTAGGTCTGTAAGCAGTTTTAAACCTCTGAATTTATTTGCTGGTTTGAAACTTAATGATGTGAGTTTGTTTATTTCTTCTACTACTCTTTCTTGAAATTCTGGATGAGAGTTCAATCCTGTTCCTACAGCTGTTCCGCCTATCGGGAGTTCCCTAACGTAATCCGAAATAGACTTTAATGCTTCACTGTCATGAGAAAAAGCGTCTACATATCCACTTAGTTCTTGCCCTAAAGTTACTGGTAATGCGTCTCTTAGATGAGTTCTACCGGATTTTATAATGTTTGAGAAATCATTTGATTTCCTATTTAGTGTTGTTATGATCCTATTAAGTGCGGGTATTAATGAAGTTTCTAATGAATATATAGTAGCTATTCTTATTCCAGTTGGTACTGTATCGTTTGATGATTGTCCTAAGTTTACGTGATCATTTGGGTGTACTTTCTTTCCAGAAATCTCAGTAGCTCTTTCAGCTATTATCTCATTTACGTTCATATTAAGCCCAGTACCAGATCCCGTTTGGAAAACGTCTACTATAACTTTCTCGTCAAATTTTCCTTCCATAACCTCTTTTGAAGCTTGCATTATCGCATTACCTATTTCTTTATCGAGAAGTCCTAAATCAGTATTAACTTTTGCGCAAGCATACTTTATTACTCCCATTGCCCATATTATTTGCCTTTGAAATCTAGTACCAGTACTCATAAAAAGTTTTGGTGCCGTTTCAGTATATTTCATCAGTACTATTTAGAGATTCAAGTTTATTTAATTTACTGGGATTTATAGTTAAGCAAATTAGGACTATAGACTATATTGAATCGATGATCAACATTAAACGTTTTGAGTTAGGCGATTACTTTACCAATACATATGTTGTAAGTAAAAGTAATTATGCCATTCTTATCGATGCTGGGGATAAACCTTACGAAGTTATTAATTACATAAGAGATAAAGGGTTAGAACTGAAAGCAATACTAGCTACTCATGGTCACTTTGATCATTTAATGGGTGTACCAGAGATTAAAAAGGTTTTCAACGTTCCGCTTTATCTTCACATTGCTGATGAAGAGTTAGTTAAGAGGGATCATAGGACTAGAGAGGTTCAAATAGACTATTATTTGAAAGAGGGCGATTTAATTTTCGGTGATATTAGAGTTAAGGTTATTGAAACGCCGGGTCATACAATGGGTAGCGTATGTTTTCTAATCGAGAATTCCCTGTTTACGGGTGACACCTTGTTTAACGAAAACATAGGTAGATATGACCTAGGAGGTGACAAGGAACTTTTAAAAAAGAGCTTGAAGAGACTAATCGAGTTAGATGACTTGTTAGACGTTTATCCCGGGCATGGATTTATTACTACCCTGGGGTATGAAAAATTACATAATCCTTTCTTAAATGGTGAAATAAATTGGTAAGAAATTTTTCTTTCAACTGACAAAAATTTTTATATCCAATATCGAAAGTGATATCAGTTATGCATGATCTAGTTTATTTTGTAACAGTCTTAGTGGTTACCTTGCTTTCAACTCAATATTTTACACTTAACTCGTACTTTGCGCTAAAATACAAGCCGATAAAAGAGGGTTCAATTTATTCACTTTCTGACGTCACAGTTATAATTCCAGTTTATAATGAAGACCAAAAGATCTTCAAGAAAGTCATAGAGAGTGTGTATAAAAGTGGGTTAAAGTTCATAGTTGTAGGTGATGGTGTCAAAAACCCTTACAAGGAAATAACTAATCGCTATGGTGGTAAATTCATTTTTTTGGAAAGGAGAGAAGGTAAGAGGAGGGCTTTAGCTGAGGGTTTAAAGCATGTAAAAACAAGATTAGTGTTGTTTCTTGATAGCGATACTCTAATAACAAGAGAGACTGTTCAAAATATGGTAGAGCATATGATTGAGGGTGTTGGAGGTGTGGGTGCAAATGTTAGGATTTGGAGAGTAAATAATTCACCTACTACCTATTATTCTGATTTCTTTGAGAGGATAAGTGAATTAGTGAACAGGGCTATAAACTACTTTGGTAACGCTATAATTTTAAGCGGTCAATGTGTACTTTATAGGGTTGATATCATTAGAGATTTTATGTTATCTAAAGATTTCTTAGAACCGAAATTCATGGGTAGGAGGTTATTAATTTCTGATGACAGGGATTTGACAGACTATGTAATTTCTAAAGGTTATAAAGCTGTGAAAGCAATTGATGCTATAGCATACACAAAACCCCCAAAGAACCTAGCTATGTTTTTTAAACAAGTAACTAGGTGGACTAGAGCGAATTATATTACTATATTTAGAGAATTTAAACAAGGTTTAATATTTAAGAGAGGATATCTTTACGTGTTTAACTCTATATATGCAATTATGTTACCAATTTTTACTATATTCTTCTCCGTGATGGATTTCATTAGATTCCATATGTTAAGTCATATACTCAAACTATTACAAATAGGCTTACTTCTTCATAAGGCCGAGATATTAATATTTAACTTAGGGCTAATAATAAGTAAAATTGATAGACTCGTACAACTACATCCTTATTTTGCATTTGCAATAGGTTTCAATATAATCTCTTTTATATCAACTGTATTCTTTGTTACTACTCTTGCTAAGATAATTGGTGATGAGAGATTAAAAATGTTCGTCTATGGTTCTATAGCATTAGTGGTACAATATGTCTCAGCATTTTATGCATTATTTACATTTTTAAATCAGAGCTGGTCATCTAGAGAGAGACCTTATAAACGCTAAGTGTAACTTAACGGCGTGGCTGCATAGAGGTTGGCGGCACTCGCAACGACTTTCCACTAATCTCATCCCTTCAACTTTTATAACTACGTGATAGTAACCTAAAGTGCATCTAGCTGGAACCAAGCCCTCAACTATGGTGAAACCGTTAGAATAAAAAACTCTTGTTATTCGTATATTCATTTAATTTCTTTACTTAACTCTTCATAAGCCTTTTTAACTTCTTCTACAGACGCTTCGTCTTCTAATGTTGTTAAGTCACCTATTGGCTGTTTAGTCAGCACTGCTCTTATAACTCTCCTCATTATCTTACCACTTCTAGTCTTAGGCAATTTTGATACAAAGTAAATATCCTTAAATGTAGCTATTGCACCGACCTCGTTCCTAACCCAATCATTTAAAGACTTCTTTAACTCTTCAGAAGGCTTTTGACCAACCTTTAATACCACGAATGCTACCGGTACTTCTCCTTTAATCTCGTCCGGTATGCCAATCACGGCGGCCTCAGCCACTGCAGGGTGATGGATTAAGGCTGACTCTAACTCATAAGTACCAAGTCTGTGACCAGAAACTTTAATCACTTCATCAGCTCTACCTAAAATCCAGAAGTAACCATCACTGTCTTTAACTGCATAATCGCCGGGATAAAAAACACCAGGGAATTTACTCCAGTAAACTTTAACATATCTCTCTGGGTCACCCCATATCGTTAAAGGCATGCCGGGCCAAGGTTTCTTGATTACTAGGTATCCCCTCTGTCCAGCATTCGTGGGATTCCCGTTTTCATCAAATACGTCAGCATCTACCCCGGGTAGTGGCATTCCGTTAGTCCCGGGCTTTAATGGGATTAACTGTAAGCCGGGTAGATGACTTATCATTATTCCACCAGTCTCAGTCATCCACCAAGTGCTTCCAAAAGCTATTCTATCCCTTCCTACTAACTTGAAGAACCATCTGAAAGCCTCTGGATTTATAGGTTCACCCACAGAGTGCATAAGCCTTATTGTAGAGAAGTCATGCTTCTTATAAATTTCTTCTCCGTATCTCATAAAAGATCTTATTGCAGTTGGAGATGTGTAATGTATAGTTACACCATATCTTTCGATTATTGAAGCCCACCTATCTGGTTCCGGGTAGTCTAATGCTCCTTCATACATTACTTCTGTTGCACCTTCCATTAGCGGTCCAAAGACAATATATGAATGCCCAGTTATCCACCCAATATCTGCGGTACACCAGTATATGTCTGTATCCTTAATATCGAATACCCAATTCATTGTGGCATGCAATATGGTCATGTAACCTCCAGTGTCATGAACAATTCCCTTTGGTTTACCCGTAGTTCCAGAAGTATATAGGATAAATAGTGGATCTTCAGATTTCATTGGCTCGGGAGGTATGTAAGCGTTTAAAGGTACCTGCTTTAAGACATCATGATAGTACTCATCCCTTCCTTCTTTCATATTAACCTGGCTTCCGGTTCTTCTAACAACCAGTACTTTCTGTATTGAAGATGTGCTTTCTAGTGCTTTATCAGCTATATCTTTTAGTGGTACTATTTTGCCTCTTCTAAACCCACCGTCCGCAGTAATTAATAGCTTTGCCTTAGCGTCATTAATTCTATCAGCTAATGCTTGCGAACTGAATCCAGAAAAGACTACACTGAAGATAGCTCCTATTCTTGCTGCTGCTAGCATAAAAATTGGTAATTCTGGGATCATAGGTAAATAAATTGAAATCGTATCCCCTTTCTTTATTCCGTAGACCTCTTTGAGAATATATGCTACCCTATTCACTTCTTGATATAAATCGTAATATGTCAGCTTCTTTACTTCCTTAGGCTTTCCTTGGTCGTCAACTGGTTCTCCTTCCCAAATTATTGCAACCTTGTTTTTTCTTACTGTCTTAATATGCCTATCAACGGCTAAATAGGAAGCGTTGATTTCTCCCCCAACAAACCACTTATAAAATGGAGGGTTTGTGTCATCTAAGGTCTTTTCCCAACGTTTAAACCAGTCTATTTGAGATGCTACTGATTCCCAGAACTGTTTGTAATTATCTGTTGCTTGCCTATGCATTTCTTTATATTTTTCTGGTGTTACTATCCTATCCTTATAGTCTTCTGGTATTATCTTCTCTTCAAAAGGAAGAGCCCAATTAACTGACATATTTAATACTAATAATTTAAAAGATATAAACATTTTATGATGGGTTAAGCATTAAGTTTAGATATACCATATCTTGTTAGGTTGTTCGAAAGCTTTTATAAATAACTTATGGGGATGTAATGTTAATGAAATGGACGTTTATAGCTCTTCTGCTTCTCCTCTCTATCTCGTTAATAGGAAATGCCATAACGGTCTATAATAATGGGAATTATATTTTACTATTAGGGAAATATAGTGTAATCCAAGCGGGAAAAGAGGGAGGTTTATATTACGTTTTTCAGTTGGATAATGCGTACTATCGCAATGGAAATTATTATCCCAACGTCACGATATTTTACGGGAATAATACAATATTATCTACAGTTGGGTTTTTAGGGCTTAACGAAACGCCTTTAGGCCTTTTAACTGTTTCAGACTTTTACGTATATTTAAACACTACTCCCATAATCTCGACACCATATGAGGTCTTGGCGTATACTTATTATCAAGATAAGATAGCAGTACTTTTAGACACATATTCTAACATGGGTTTCTACGAAATAGTAATATGGACTCCTAGTAATTACACAATATTTCGTTTAAATACATCATCGCTCTTCTCTCCAGGTGACCTAAAAATAATCCATGTAAAATTCTACTTGTCATTTAATAGCAATGGCGACTTAGAGTATTTAATATTGCTTTATACAACTCCAGTAGGTCAACCTTCAAGGTTTTTAGCAATTTACAACAGTACCAATATTAATAAATCTATCTTCTTTACAGCATATAATCCTTATGTGTCTGCACAAGATGGCAAGTTCATAATACTGAGCAATAATGTCTCATCTGGGAAAGCATTCCTCTGGATTAATGGTGAACTTACAATTTTTAATGGTAGTTTAGAGAGTTATTTCCCGTTGCAAAACCCAAAATTTTTCATTGTTAACGAAGGAAATGGTAACAGCGTGTTGTATAGTATTAGTGGGGAAAAGATTTCTGTTATTAGGGGAACTTCCGTATACGTCTTTGAACTAAATTCGTCTTGTTACTATATATACAGTAATTTCACAAACAGTCAGATCTTGTACAAGTTCTCTCCGCTGGAAAGTTTAAGTCTGAGTTACGTTGAGAATACTCAGCCAGTTGTTATCAATTTCAGTAATAATACTCTTGATATTAAACTCCTGACTTCTAATGGATATGTAAATTATTATACTGTATTGATTAATACCAGCAATGAACTAGAATTAAGCAACATAATATTCAACGGTAATTATACTGTTATCTATTTGAAGAATGAAGGCGTTTCACCTAATGATCTTGTTAATGTTTATGATACTCTCATACTTTATAAACCTGGATTTTATGACGTTTATATTCCATCTCCACATCCTATATACCCCAACTGTGTCCATGACGTTGTTAATTTCACTTTTCCTAATAACCTAACGATAAAATTATTATCTCAGACGTTGAGTAGCAAATCGTCTAATCATTTTCTATCAATATTAGCTCCCAGCGTCATAGCTTTAGTAATTATATCAGTTATCGTACTCGTTGTTATCTGGAGGAAAAGGAAGTAAGATTTTTATTTAGTATTAGGGAAAAATCAGAATGTGAAGGTTGCTGTACCTGTAACAAATGATTATGTTGATGGCCCCGGCGAAGCCACTGAAGTACATATCTATGAAGTTAATGGTAAGGAGTATAAGCTAGTTGAGAAGTTTACAAACCCAGCTCTTCAAGCGACTCACGCTAGGGGTGTTTATATGTTAAAAGCTGGATTAGAAAGAGGGGTTACTGCTTTCATAGTGGCCGAAATAGGCCCTCCAGGGATAAGGTTTCTTAAAGGCAAAGCTAAAGTCTATCTCGCGAGTGGGATAAAAGTTGATGAGGCTTTAGATAAGTTTGTTAAAGGAGAACTAACAGAAACAGACAAGCCAACGCATGATGATCATCATCACCATGTGGAACTATGACAAGGTATATTGTTTCCGGTAATGGTAAGCTAACTGTTCTCTACGACGATCATTATATAATTAGAGAGTTATACTATCCATTACCAATTGATAATCATTTGCATCAAGGTAGAATAGGAATATGGGTTAATGGTAAGTTCGCATGGTTTGATGATTTGAACGTTAAGTTAAATTATAACAGGGACTCTCTCTCATCATGGGCTGAAATTGAGTTTGAGGGCGTGAAGATAAAAGTTATAGATTCGGTTGATATGGCATATGAGATCTTAGCAAGGGAGGTGAGCGTTTCGAATGATAAGGGAAAAGATGTTAGGGTATTTTTCCATTGGGACTTCCACATAAATGGGAATGATATAGGCGATACTGCACTTCTTGACCCATTTACGGGGTCTATAATACATTATAAGAGGGATAAGTGGTTCTTATTTAAGTGCGATACTTCATTTTACCAATATGCTACTGGATACAAGGAGACAAAAGGGTATATAGGAACGTGGAAAGATGCTGAGGATGGTGAGCTCTCTGGTAATCCCATTGCTCAAGGTTCCGTTGATTCAGTTTCAAGTATTAGGCTTAACTCGTCTACAGTATTTTATTGTTGGCTGATCTGTGGTAATAGCTATAATGATGTGTTGAACAAGAACTCATATGTAAATAGAAAGGGTTCTAAAGAGCTAATAAGAAGGACAGATAATTATTGGAAAGCTTGGCTAGTTAAGGCTGCTGATTTTGATGATATTGTAAAGAGGAGTGCTCTAGTTATAATTGCTCACTGGCAAAATAATGGTGCTATCCCCGCTTCTCTAGATACTGACATAATGAGGTTTAATAGGGACACTTACAATTACGTATGGCATAGGGATGCAGCATTTGCCGCAATTGCGCTAACGCTTCTAGGCTATCAAGACCCGGTCAGGAATTTATTTAACTTTACAAAGCCGTTACTCTTTAACGGTTTCCTTTTCCAGAAATATACATGTGATGGCCATTGGGGTTCAACCTGGCATCCATGGAGTACTAGGAGTATATCAATCCAAGAGGATGAGACTGCTTTGATGATTTATGCAGCATGGATACACTTTGCAAGGTTTAATGATGTAGATTTTATAAAGAACTTTTATGCCCCCTTTATTAAAAGGTCAGCAGAGTTCTTAGTTGCTTATAGGGATGATGAGACAGGGTTACCGCTACCATCTTACGACCTTTGGGAGGAAAGACTGGGAACGCACTTCTTTACTTCATTAGCTGTTTACGTGGGTCTAGTTTCAGCGGCTAAGTTTGCGGAATTTTTCGGTGAGGAAAACCTTAAGGATAAGTATTTTACGGCTGCGAATGAGATAAAGAGTGGGTTATCAAGGTTTTATGTGGATAACCATTTTGCAAGGACTATCTATGAAGATGGGACTATTGACAAAACTGTTGACGCAAGTACTTTGTTCGCATCGATTTTTGGCGTTTTTGATCCTAAAGATCCTAAAGTAGTCAGTAATAGGAAAGTAGTAGAGGAGAAACTTTCAGTGGGTGGAGGTATAGCTAGGTATGAAAACGATATGTATTTAAAAACTGATGATAAACCAAACGCGTGGTTTATAACTACTTTATGGTTAGCTCAACAATACGCGTTAGAAGGTAATAAGGATAAGGCGTATTCTTATCTAAATTGGGTTTTAAGTAAAATGTTACATACCGGGGTTTTACCAGAGCAAGTAAGCCCTAATGGTCAATATCCTTCAGTTGCTCCGCTGGTCTGGAGTCATGCCGAGTTAATAAGAACCGTGTTCCTACTAAAGAGAATTTAATAAACTACTAATTTTATATTTTCTGACAAAGTCTTTATAATCATTATTATTAATTTACCATATGAAATACTGGTTTGTACTCTTCTTGATTCTCGCCCTTATTCTTTCACCCATTGTCATAAATATTCAACATTACTTTATATACTCTGACTCCCCATTCTTAACCCCTCAGTTCGAGAGCGTTAAGGCTAAGGATATACTCGTGAAGTATTTTAATTATTCCTCTTATGACGAGATTTACGTAATTGCTAAAGGTAATTATAGCCAAATCTTACATCAAGTAAATTTAACAGCTGAAGAATATCTCCAGGGTGCTAAAGTCTTAACCCCTTACCAATTTATAAATGATACACTAAAACCTTATTATAAATTTACACAGAATATTATAAATAAGACCTTTCAATCACTGTTAACCTTACATAACATTTACTTAAACCTCACGTTAGAAAGAGAGAGCATACTACAAAACTTCTCGTATTTCTTGTTCCAATTAAACGTAACTTATGGAATTCCTTTACATGAGTTTTATTCGAATTCTAAAGTAGCACTACAATTTATTGCTATCTACAGTAAGCTTAACGGAAGCCAATTAGAGAGAGCAAGAAACTCAAGTTTAATAGTATTTCACAATCCTTACATATTACTCTTCTCTTTCAATAACTATTCGGATGAAAAATTAGTTGAGGAGACTATTGAAAATTTCTCAAATTACTCCTTATTAGTTTATTATTTAACTGGAAGAAATATAAGTAACTTCGCGTTAGAATGCCCCTATAACTATTCGTTACAGCTTGTTGAAAAAGAATTCCCTAAACCCCCAATTTCTCTAAGCACCTTCCATAAGAATGATACGTGGCTAATAATAGTTGAAGTCCCAAGTAATGAGAGTTTGACTAACGTGGAAAATTTTATGGCTCATTTAAATTACACCGTAACTGGGCACTTACCGATTTATGCTGAATCCGCATTAGCTACTGAGAGCGATTTAAGAGTAATAGATATAGTTACTGTTCTTCTCCTTTCTATCTTGTTAATCGTACTTATAAGAGCTTTAGTGCCTATCTTAGTTTTAATAACTAGTGCGGTGATAGGTTTAGAGATTGCTTATACAACCTTGTACGTACTAACTTTCTTCGGCTATTCGATTTACTATATTTCTGGGCTCGTTATCCCACCTATAGTTTTCGGTATTACCGTTGATTATTCAATACTATTTCTTTACAGGTTTTTTGAGGAGTATAGGAAGGGTTATAGTAAGGAAATAGCGTTAAAGAGGGCTTTTAAAAATTCTGGTAGGGCGTTGCTGTTTAGTGGTTTAAGTATAGCTATCGGTTTTGCTTCCTTCATACTCTCCCCTTCACCACTATTAAGGAATATAGGAATAGCCCTTGTAACCTCTTCAATATCTTCGCTTATTCCTTCTATACTATTTACTTATTCTGTACTTGGCGTTATACCGGTAAATATGTTAAAATTCCCTAGGAAGGAAGTACCGAATCCAGTTGATGTTAGGAGGAAGTATTTAGAAAAAGTGAGTAATAGGGCTATTAAGTATAAGTTCCTCGTCTTAGTTCTTATAATACTCACTGGAGTAGCTTCATATATTATCTTTATATCCCATACTACAAACGTCAGCGTAAGTGAAATAGTTCCTAAAAACAGTGAAGTCCTCACAGGTGAGCGCGAATTAAAAACGTTTTTCAATTACAGCGTGGATTACATAATTCTTGAAGGTAATCCAAACTCCTCTTACTCTAGAATATATAACCTAAGTAATTATACAATATCAATTCACGGTTTCGTCTTCAGTCCTTCAGCTATTGGTGATAAGCTAATTCAGAACAAAACTTTTCTCTCTAACTTTTTCTATTCTCACAACTATACTCTTATTGAGGCTTTTATCCCCTATCCAGTTTTTAGCAACGGTGCGATAAATGTCACGGAAAAATTGATCAGTGAAGGTTATCTGGTGGGTGGTAGTAATGCTGAGAGGATAAATATAGTAGATAATACCGTCCATGACTACTACTCATATGTACTTCCACTAACTATCGTTTCAATAACTGTTTACTTATTTATCGTATTAGGTTCATTAGTTGTCCCTGTTAGACTGTCCTTAACACTTCTTGTCAGTGCTTTATTCGGTGTGGCCGTTATGTTCATAATTTTTGGTCAAGTTTATTGGCTTTCCCCCCTTATAGTTTTCGCTATAATGTATAGTCTTGGTATTGACTATGATATGTTCATTATCATAAGAATTTTAGAAGAGGAGGGAAGTGAAGAGGAAAGGATTGTGAAAGCCATATCTAATACTGGCTTAGTAGTGACAGCTGCCGGGTTAATTTTAGCTGGGGCATTTTTATCTCTAGGCTCTGCTGATATGAGGTTTTTGCAGGAGATAGGTATTACAGTAGGGATAACTATCCTATTTGATACGTTCATAGTAAGGCCTATATTTGTCCCGGCAATAATGTCAATACTGAAGAAATATAACTGGTGGCCTAGAGTTCGTGATGAGCCTTACAAGGGGTGATCGATGATCGGCTGGATCCTTGCTGATAACTTTAAATATAATAGATATATCTAATTCATTTATGCGATTAAATAAGCTAATTAGGGTTTTGCCAATTTTATTCCTCCTAATACCGTTAATACCCGTTATAAACTCACAACAAGGTATAGGATTCATAATAATCCCCCATATTTCGCAATTAATTGCCCCAGGCATGAGCGAAGTCCCTATCACTCTAATTATAACTTACACTGGCTCCATGTATGCTTACAATGTTAATATAACTCCAATTACTTCATTCCCCATAAAGCCTTACACTTATTATAATAACACTGGGACAGTAACAGTACCAGAACTAATGCAAGGACAGTCCATAAACGTTACATTCTTATATAACGTATTCCCTAATGCTTCTGATGGTGTTTACAAAGTCTATGTTAATATAACTGGATTCTTAAGTAATGGAGCGAAGTTCAGCGAAAAAATCCCATTTACGTTACCAATCTTAGGCTATGTGTCAATATCTGCTTCTTCAGTATGGGGGTCTCCTTCCTCCCCCCTGGTTGTAGGGCCTGGGGAGAGTAATTTACCTTTGACAATAATTTTAGTTAATGAAGGCAATGTGATTGCAAATAACGTTACTATAACCTTTAATAAAGAGTCTTACCCGTTAAAGTTTGAGCAAGACGAGATAAGTATAGGATATTTACCGATAGGCGAGCCCATAGAAGTCGTGGGATATGCCTCAATATATCCTAATGCGTCAAGTGGGGTATATCAAATTCCTATTCAAGTTAATTACTTTAATGGTAATAAAATGACTGTTAACTTAACTGTAGCTATCAATGGATATCTGAACTTTTCAATAACATCTCTGTGGGGTTCTCCTAGCTCCCCGATTACAGTCTCTGCTGGTGAGTCACAAGTCCCTCTAACTTTTGTGATAAGGAATTTAGGCGATGTAAATGCGTTAAACGTTTCATTACTAATACCTAATCAGTATCCTTTAATGGTTACTCAGAGGCAAGCATATGTAGGAATAATTCCAGCTGGCGAAATAAATTACGTGACTCTAACGGTAAGTGTATATCCTAACGCTACTCCCGGCGTTTACTACATCCCAGTAACTTTGTATTACTTTTCCGGGATTTCTATGAAAGAGTATGTGCCAATTGAAATATTCCCCTCAAACTTAACAATTAATATGCTTACTCTCCCACCACAAGTATATCCAGGCTACTTTGACGTTAAAGTTATTGCATTAGTTCTAAATTACGGTTCAGCAATAGCTAACAATGCTACAATAACGTTATCATCATCATTACCTATAGTTTCTGCTGCATCTTTTTCAATAGGTGCGGTACCAGTTGGAAAAGTGATTAATGTTACTTTCCTGATTAACATACCCAATTCCACTAAGCCTGGTAATTACTCCTTAACCTTTACTCTAAAATATGATGGCGGCGAGGTGAAGAAAGCTTTCACTTTAACAGTTTATCCTAAAGCTGATTTGCAGATAGTTGCAGTTTATTACCCTACAATTAACCCGGGGTCTACAAAAGTTCCGATTACAATAACAGTTAAAAATGTTGGTAACGTTACTGCTGAAAACGTAAAGGCGATTTTGGGTTCAAGTGATGTAATATATCCTCATGTCAGTTCGTCTAACCCGCTAATGGGGTTAACAGCATCTGAAGCATATATAGGTGATTTAAAACCCGGTCAAGAGGTTAATATAACATATATAGTGGATGTCAGCGGAGGAGCTTCTGTAGGGAATTACACGCTGACTGTGACATTTATATGGAACCAGACTGGAGCTTTGTTCCCCTTCGTCCAAAACGACAATTTCAGAGTTCAAGTATCACCAACCGCATTTAGCAATCTATTATCTCAAGGTATTATCTTTGAGGTTGGTACATCAAAAATTTTAGTGAGTTGGATAGACATTATAGTCGGGCTAGTCATATTAATTATTATAATAATAGTTGGGATAAGAGTTGCTACCAGAAGAGTTAATAAGAAGTGAAGCTAAAAAGGCCGATGAAAAGTTCTATAGGTTAATGGCAATCTTTTTGGGTAATTCGAAGAATGAAATAATTAACTTTCTTAATGTTGTACTCAATTCCTCTAGCTTTAAAAGGGGGGCGTATGCGTTTCATCCTTGGGTTGCGGGGGCAAAGGATAGGTATCTAATTTTTAAAAAATTTTTTGATGAAAAAGAAATAAAGCTAGTTGATATAGATTACTCATCTTATGATAATTTTCTGGGAGAGACTTTTGATTTCCTAATTCTTGATGCTGTTGACGATTTTAGGCCAAACTATATATCAGCATTAGTGGATTCCGTTAGAGGCGGTGGTTTTATCATTCTTTACTCTGATACTCTTGAGAAAGATAAGCTATTTAAGAATTCATTAATTCGGAAAGATAGGTTAGTATATAATTACTTTGAGGAAAGGTTTTTGAGGCATGTTAAGTCTCATCAAGGTGTATTCTTGTTCATTGACGGTGAATTAAAACATTATTCCCCGCCTTCGACTGACGCTATAAAATCGCCTTACTTGACAGAGAATAACGGTGACGGGATATCATCTTTGTGCAAAAGTGATGATCAGCTTAAGGCATTAAAGGAACTGGATTTTGTCTTGGAGAGTGGTAAAAGAATATTGGCTTTGACAGCACCTAGAGGTAGGGGTAAAAGTGCTGTAGTAGGTTTATTTCTTTCAAAAATCATGGAAAAAGGAGGGTATTCTATTACAATAACTTCCCCATCCTATAATTCCAGCTCTGAAATATTTAATTTCTTAATTAAAGGACTTAATTTCCTTAGGATTAAATACAGAATAAATAAGTCAAGGAGCGGGAAGATATTAAGTATTCAAACACTAAATTCAAGTGCTAAGTGGCTCGCACCAGATCTAGCTAAAGACGCTGAAGGTGATATAATTGTTGCCGACGAAGCTGCTGCAATAGGTTTAGAAACGTTAGACTATATCATAAGAAAATGGGATAAAATCATTTTCATCTCAACGATCCATGGATATGAGGGAACTGGAAAAGCGTTCTTGAAATACCTTCAGAGGTTAAAGGAACAAGGAAAATTTAAACACATAACCTTAGAGTTCCCTATACGTTATGCAAAAGGAGATCCAATAGAGAGGTTTATTTACGACGTAATGCTATTAGACGCTGAGCCTAAAGTCAAAGCGGTTGAGGGAACATTTTACGAGGTAAATAGAGAGGAGCTTTTTAAAAACGAAGGAAAGCTGAGGCAACTCTATGGTATACTTCTTACTGCACATTATAGGAATTCTCCAGACGATTTAATGTTACTAGGAGACCTTTATCACGAGAAAGTTTTTTCCCTTGATGATATAGCGGTTGCTCAGGTTATTGAAGAGGGTGGTCTTACAGAAGGTGAGATTAATAGTATACTCAATGGTGGAGGTTTTTCTGGTCACTTGATTCCTTATAAACTAATCAAGTATGAGAGAGAAACAGAGATAGCAAAACATAACGGATGGAGAATAATGAGGATAGCAGTATTGCCAGAGCTTCAAGATAAGGGATATGGGAGTAAATTACTAGAAAATATAATAAAGACCGCAGAAAAAGAAGGAATTGATTGGATAGGGTCTTCATTCGTTGCTGAATATAGAGTAGTCAATTTCTGGTTAAAAAATGGATTTATTCCAGTCCATTTATCTTCTGTTAAAAATGAGGGCCTTAACGGTTACTCTGTTGTGGTCCTTAGGGCTCTAAATAGAGAATTGGAAGATGTAGTATTCGAGTTATCAAACTACTTAAAAGAGAAGATATTAAGGACTTCTCATCAGCTATACTTTAACGTAAACCCGCTCTTATTAGCTAAGATTTTAAGGGGAATTAGGAGTGAGCAAATTTCAAGTCAAATTCCAGAAAAATATAAGGAGAAAATCGAGGCTTATCTCAGTGGGATCTTAGAGTATAATAGTGTAGCTGATGCAATACATTATTTAACGAGTGAGTATTTTAGATCTGGTAAATATTTGTTAGAAGAGATTGAGGAGGCTGTTTTAATCGGTAGGGTCTTACAAGGTAAGAGCTGGTATCATCTTTCACTAAGTCTGAATATAAAGCCCAGAGTAGCTGAAGAGGTTCTGCGGGGAGCTATCAGTAAACTAATGAAAATATTTTAATTCTAAAAGGGAGAAGTTCACTTATGCGTCTGATATCAAAGCTAATAATCCTATACCTAATCGTAGAAATAATAATATTCTTACTAGCAGCATCAATACCCGTCAATGACCAACAGTTAGTTCAAGAGTTTAATAAAACTGAGAGCACGATTACAAGCCAATCCTATTTAGGCAAGGCAATTTCAATTTTCACTCATAATTTATTAGTTGCTACAATAGACTTTATCCCAATTATAGGTATAATATTGTTTGGCTTTTCAATAGCTTCTACTGGGATTGTGCTAAGTGCGATTTCCACACAGTCACATGTCTCTGGGCTCTTAGTGGCATTACTTCTACTAACTTTACCTCACTCCGCAGTCGAACTTCCTTCTTACTCATTTAGTGTAGCTGCTGGGACTTATCTTATCTTAAGGTGGCGTGAATGGAAAAGGGCTTTACTGACTTTCTTAATTGTTCCAGTGGAATTACTTTTGGCAGCTTTAATAGAAGCCTCTCTATTTTACGTCCCTAACCCTTATATGATGTGGGGGGCATCAGTCCCGGTACTTGTTGGAATATACTTTTTATATCAGTATCTGCAAAAGCTTGCCGATAAAATGTCTCCAGTAAGTGCTAGTACGTCTACAGTTTATCCTTCTCTCGCTGTAGACCAAGCATCTTATTTCATAAATCTGGCTGATAATTCTTTTAGGCAAGCATCTGTTATGGAATCGCAACAAAACATAGAAGGCGCATTAAATATGTATTGGAGTGCAATACTTAGTATGATTGATGCGATAGGCGTTAGGCTTTCTATGCCTTTCTACACTAAAGAAGATGTAGACAGGATCATAAATGAGTTAAGTATGAAATTCGATCCCAGAATTTCTGCTCTTTATCAGACTGCTTATCAGAATAAAAATGTACAAAACTTTATTGTATTTAAGGAGTCTGTTCGTGAGCTATACTTGATTTTACAAGGAATTTATCAGAGGGTCTCCACGTTTAGTTCAAGAATTAGTGGGTAATGGTCTGAGCCTTCAGTATTTAATACTTTACAATCTTTTATTAAATCTTTTAACTCTTCGGAAACGAGGCAATAATCAATTCTCATAGCCTTCCACTTAAATCTATAACTTCTCCAAGTAAATTCGTTTTTATTAGGGTTAATGAACTTATAAGCATCTATAAACCCTAAATCATTAACAACGTGATTTAACCACTCCCTCTCTTGTGGCGTTAACCCTGGTTCCTTTTCATCCCAAAATGATGAGTCTTTTCTATCCCTTACAGCGTTGAAATCCCCGCAAATTATTATAGGTTTTCTCTCTCTCAACTTTTTCATGAAATCTTCTATTGTCTTATCAAATTTTAACTTGAAATCTAACCTCTTTAATTCATCTCCGGCTCTTGGAAAATAAGTGTTTATCAAGTATACTTTTTCAAATTCCAGTGTTAGTACCCTGCCCTCCTCGTCGAACTCTTGTACGTTTAACCCTTTTATCACGTTTAAGGGCTTATAGCGAGTTATACTCATAACACCGCTGTAACCCTTTTTCTTAGCTGGAAAAGAAGCCACGGTGAGTCCACTTAGTAAAAGGTCTAAAGGTAGATCTGCAGTCCTTATTTCTTGTAACATAACCACGTCGTATTTTAAAACGTTGCCAAGTGCTCCTTTCTTATTTATAGCTTTTAACCCATTAACATTCCACGTTATAATTTTTACTGGCAAAACTTGTACACCCTCATCCAAAGTTTTATTCTCTCTATATTTATGTAGAAAGGTAACTGAAATTAGAAAGGTTCCGAAAGACTTTATTTACGCTAAACTAATGACAGTAGTTGTTACTTCAAAAAAGTAGTTGGTCTCACTCGTTGTATAGATTCTTTATCAGCAAGTATTGCCTAACAAAATCGATTGCCTTAAACCGGGTGTAAATTTAATCTTGTAATTTTCAATTTGTTACTAAAAAGAAAGAGTTTGATGCATTCCCCTTAATTATTAAACACTTTTTAACATGCGAGGTATACTTTTATCGATACAGTTATTTTCCACTTCTCTTAAATTAAACTTTCTTTTGTTTAAAGTTCTATTTATTTAAAAACTTTTAATGATAATTAAATTTTTAACCCAGTTAATTAATTAACCTAGATATTTTATTATTTCATATTCTTAATTTTTGGATCAGAAAATATTTTTGGCGATTGAAATGATAACCTTTACTGCACCACTATGGGTTGGAATTTTAATAGGATTCATTATAGGAGCAGCAGCTGAGGCATGGGGTATAGGAAATCCAGAAACATTAATAAGATTAGCTAAATGGGAGGATAGGCTATTCGTAGATTGTATATTAATAGGCGTAGCAATAGCCACACCAGTCATGTATGGTCTATATGCTGCTGGAGTTGGGTTTCATTGGTCTCCTAAAGCATTATACCTAATTGGTGTGGGTTTAGGAGGACTATTATTCGGAATAGGTTTAGCAATTTCTGGTTACTTCCCAGGGTCAACGTGGATGGCTCTAGGTGAAGGTAGGAGAGATGCAATTTATGCGGTATTTGGCGGACTTGTAGGAGCAGCAGCTTGGACTGCACTGTTTCAAACTCCAGCGGGGCAATGGTTAGTAAATACTTTAAACTTCGGTAGCCAAGTGATTGGTGCTACTCACCCAGCTGGTAAAGAGTACTTAGTACCGTGGAGCGGACTAACTCCTTTAGACTTGTTTATATTCTCACTGATTTACGCTGGAGTACTATTTACAATTGCTTACTTCTTGCCGAGGTATAAAGGTGGTCAACACAGTTGTATAAGGGCTACTTTAAAGGGCGAAAAGACGAGTGACTTCGAAAGGGCTAAAAGGTTAGATACCGCAATGTACTTAACTTATGGAGGGTTACCCTACGACGATAATTCAGTAGCTAAGAAGTTAAATGAGTACTGGGCAGTAGAGAGTAATGTCACGAGATTTTATATGGTAAGCATTGGTGGAATTGTTGGGCTTACGGTTGTTGCAGAAATGTTCATGCACCAGATATTTGGAGAATCTACTACGTACTCATGGATGGCTGGTCATATATTCTTGCCAGATTTCAAGTACAGCCAAATAGTGTTTAAGGGAATTGGTTGGGAACCGTTTAGCGATATTGGTACCTTACTTGGTGCGTTCTTTGCGGCAATATTCCTAACAAGGAGGTTCACCGCATTTAGGAAGAATATACCGCCTAGTTGGCAGAAGAGGTTTGGTGATAATGAGGCTATAAGGGCTTTGGGTGCTTTCGGAGGTACGGCATTAATGATGTTTGGTGCAAGGATGGCTAATGGTTGTGCTTCTGGCCACATATTAAGCGGACTATTACAGATGTCTCTGAGCGGTTGGGAGTTCTTAATAATGGTGATGATAGGAATGTTGGTAACTGCTAGAATTGTTTATGGTGAGAGGTGAGGGAAATGGCAATTATATATGATCAGAAAAAGTTACAACAGTTGGATAAAACCTTTAAGATAATCTTTCTCATAGGACTAATAGTAATATTTGCAGTAGCAATAGCCGAGACGCAGAACTATAATGGTCTCTCTCCAACCGCTTCGCAAGTCGCTACAGTAGGTTATATAGTGATCTTATTGCTAATAATTGCTGCTGTAATATATAGCCAATTCCCACCATCTGTGCTAGGAAAGCCTATAAAGGGAGAGCTTCAATAATTTTTAAATTTAATTTTCTTTTTTAATTTCTTAGCTTTTAATCCTTTTTTGTAAAAGTTTTTACGCGTAACACCGTTAGTTACATTACACATGAGTTCTTTATAGGTGTTTTCCTCAAAGGCTAGGATACATACGAGCATTTAGGTACTCATAGCGGAATTGAAAAGCAATTTGCACCTTGGGTAAACACATAATACGGGTTAATTTTTCATTTTTGCAATCGTCTTCCTACTTATGTTGGGCGAGGAAATATTTTCTTTAGGAGAAGTGATCCATGGCTCTAAAAAAGAAAAAGAGGTACTTAGACTTATTGAAAATAGTCTGCCCCTAAAGGCTAGGAAAGTAGAAATAACTACAAGGGAGTGGATGATCAAGAACTTCTCATTTAAGATAAATGGCAAAGAGGTAAAAGCGTCTTTACTACCTTACACTAATGGCTATGTTAAAGGTAGAGTTGGTAAGGACGTTAAGGTACTCGAAATGCCAGATCACCCTTTCAAAATTAACTCTATGTACGAGGAGTTTTCGAAGAGTTTTTCCGCAATCATTTTTTATGATAATGGTAAATTGAGGAGGATAAGCGTTAGGGGAGAGAAGCCTGCGTTGTTTTCCTCAATTTTACCAAAGGAAGGTGATTTAGTTGAAATTGAAGCAGAAAGTGAACTAATCTCTACAACTTCATATAATTATGAATTCGAGTTACAGCCTGGCGAAAGTTATATAGTTCTTGGTGCTCATGTAGATCATTGGCTTACAGGCTACCACGATAATATCTTTTCAATAGAGCTCTTGTTTTCAATGATTAAAGAATTGAAAGGTTTAAGACACGGGGTTAAACTCGTTTTCTTCTCCTCAGAAGAAGGACCAAGATGTTGTACGGGCTCTTACCAACATGATAAGAGGGATACCTTTATCATGATTTCTCTAGACGCTTTATATCCAAACAGGGTAGTGTTCTCATCGACGCCGGACTTATGGAAGTTTTCTAAGTATTTTAACTTAAAGAGGGTCGAAATGCCTACACCTTACTCTGATCATTTCCCTTATGTGGTCGAGGGGTATCCGGCTTTAGTCCTTTATAATGACGATTTAATCCCGTTTTATCATTCTGACGCTGACTTACCGGTGGAAGGTGATCTCGAGTACTTGCAAAATCTTCAAACGTCTCTGCTTCGTCTTATCAGAGAAGTTGACAAACTGAGCAATGAAGAGTTAGATAAGGAATTCATTAAATATGCTAAAAGTAAGGGAGTCGAGGTAAAGGAGAGGAGAGGAAGTATAATACCTTATGGACTCACTTCTAAATTTAGGGAGGAATTATAGAAGTGAAAGTATACCGAGGGTTGAAATTATTATTACACTTAACCAGTACGCTACATTATTCCATCGGTTATTTGTATATTCTCCCATTATCCTTTTATTCTGTGCTATTAATCCCATCACTATTGCGGGGCCTAGCACGATTAGTGTGAAATATGATAATAAGTTAAGTATTTCATTCCCTAATTGCGGTGCAGGTGTTAGAATTGTGATTACTAAAGCGGGTATGCTCTCGAATAGGTACAACATGAAAATCCTATTCCTAGGGATACTTAATGCTTCTGCTGCACCCCACGCACTACCTAATGAGATTACTACTAATGCTAAAAATGCCGAACTTACTAGTCCTATGCTGAAAATATAGGGGGAAAGGGGGCCGGCTATTAAGGAAAAAGCGTTTTCAAATGACTTAGGAGAGTAAATTGATGGTTCATCTAATCCTGTTGAAGCCATCTCGACTATTACCATGAGTAACTCTGTAACTATACCTCCAATTAACGTTTCAATTCTCATTAATTTTATAGCTTTTTTCTTCTTTATATTAACGGAAATCATTTTTTCTGCAGTTGCTGAGGCTTGAAAAAATAGCATAAACGGCATTATTACGGCTCCAGCGTTGGCAGAAAGGAAGAATATGTACTGAGGTGTGGGAGAGAAGTAAAATAAAGGTTCGTTTACAATTCCTCTCTTTAAAAGTGTTAATGCAAAGCCTATTATCATTACGAGGGAAACACCTAATAATATTCTTTCTGTGAAGATATATTCCCTTTTTATGAGTATTAAGATATGGACTAAGAATATTATAAATACTCCAATTAATGGAGGTATTCCCAGTATAGCAAGGCCTAATGCCGCACCCAGATATTCTATTGTGTACGTCGCCATATCTGTGAGGAACATAGGTAATGTGAGGAGTAATGCAATCTTTCTATCATAGTTCTCCCTAATTACTTCTCCTAAACCCTTTTTAGTTGCGACCCCTATTCTGCCTGATACCTCTTGAATTAAGAAGAGCGGTATGATAAGTAAGAGTAGGAACCACACGAGTTTGTATCCGTAAGTCATTCCGGTTTCAATTGCACCTATTGTACTGCTTGCGTCCATATCAGCCATCATTACTAGCCATGCGGGGCCAAAGAATTTTAAGTAATTTCGACTTGTCGTAATTCTTTTACGCCACATCGTAAATAAAATAACTCTTTGCGTATTTAAGGGTTACGCCTAGCTCAATGAGTGTGGTGATAGTGTCGTCATTAGGGTATAAATTTATTAAACGTTGATTCTATATATAAAGAATTAACAATAAATTCGAATATTATATAAAGTCTAAAAATTATAGAAATATAAATAAGCAAGTGACGACACTATCTCCACACTCAGCTCAATAACAGAAAATTTCATAGAAAAATAAAAAAGATAATGAGTTTTAAATTCCGGCTAATTTCTTTAACTCATTTAATTTATCAACATCTGCAATAATGTCATTCATATAGTTTTGTAGTTGTGGAATTTTCTTTAGCTCTTCAACTATCTGTAAAACTTGATCCCATATTTCTTTCATGAATACTTCTGGGTTATATCTGTGTAATGTCATTATTGATAATGCCACTGAAAGTTTTCTCGCTAAACCGTTTTGAGTTAACAGCTGTTCATTTTCAACCAGTACTGTGTTTAACTGGTTTATCAGATCCATTATATAGGGTAGCATTTCCTTACTTTCTCTCTCCCCGGGTTTGACAAGTTCCTCAGACATTTTACATCACAAATATTTGTTGTTTTAAATTTTAAAAAATTAAATTATCTTAGAATGTTCGGTAAAGCCCTTATTGTACGATTTTCCACTTAACGCTTACCTTAATACTCCTAGTTAATGTATCCTTTAATGGACATCTCCTCTCAGATTCTTGAAGTACTTTTTCCAATAATTCTTTGTTTTCTGCACTCACTTCAATTTCGTAGTTTATTTCTAGGAAGCCTGGTGGAATATTGGGATCTCCTTGAAAGCCTTTAGGGTCTAGAGTTCCCTCAATATAACCTTTTAAAGAGTTTAGCTTGAGCCCCTTCTCCCCTGCTACATAGTATACCGTTAACATTAAACATGAGAGGGCTGATGCCAAAAGGACTTCTTCTGGTGTTGGATAATCAGAACCTATTAGTCCGATTTTAAATTCTCCATCTCCAACACTTACCTTTACTACATCTCCTTCAAGTTCCCCTTCAGCGGTGAACGTGATCATGATATCGCACCTACATCCTTTAATATTGCCAAATCTATTGCATATTTAATATAAAGTTGGCTTTTCTCTTCAGCTGTTAAACTCCTATTAATTTTACCTTCAAAATTCTCTATTTGTCTTGTAACTACGGTACTTATATTTACTTCTATTGGTGGTTTATTTACTTTGAATGTATAATAAATATCTACTAATAACTCATACATTTCTTCACTCATATATAATACATAATCGTCAATTGTTGGGATTAATTTTCCGTCAACTTCAAGCATCTTAGCCCTAAAATAAGGCCTCCAACTTAACATACTGGATTTTACAGTTTCCCAAGAGGGCGGAAAACCCTTAAATTCGTCAGCGTCAGGCACTTCAACTATCTTATAATTTTTACCGTTTATCTCTACTTCACCAACTATTTCCAATTCCAAATTACCCAGTTTTGTTTTCATAGGAGTTAAATTTTTTTCTTTTTTAATATAATTTATCATTGATGACTATGATGGTTACTCAACAAGAGGCAAAAGAGAGTGGAAACCCCGCATTAGAATGTTATAAACCAGAAGCTTTATGGAAATATATAACTGTCGAGGAATGTTTTAAAGCTCACGGTGTAAATCCAGAGAGGTTAAAGTAAATGCTAGTAAAAGACGTAATTAGTACTAACGTAATAAAGGTAAAGAGCGGGACAAAAGTAAGGGAAGCATTACAGATAATGTTAGAGAATAATATAAGAAGGTTATTAGTAGAAGAGAAGGGAATAATTACGATTAGGGACCTAGTATATAACTGGAAGGATTTAGAAAAACCAGTGGATGATTTAATGAGCAAAGATTTAATTTTTATCTCTCCCCTTTCGGATTTAAAAGAAGCTTGTAGAATAGTTACATCTGAAGGAGTAGGTTCTTTATTGGTAGGTAATGGGGCTACTATTGTAGGGATAATTACTGAAAGGGATTTAATTAGGTACTGCAGAGTCCAAGGTAATGTTAAAGTAGCTGACGTTATGAATGTAGACCCTATAGTCGCAATCCCAGACAGTGAGCTCGCTGAAATTGTCGATCTCATGAAGAGTTATTGGAAAAGGCATGCTGTGATAGTTGACGGTAAAAAGCCTATAGGTGTTATTTCCGCTAAAGACATAGGTAGGGCACTTTTAGCGAGAGGTACTTTAAAAAACATTAAAGCAAGAGATTTTATGACAATGAACGTTTATAAAGTGACGCCAGACTCTTTATTGGAAACTGCAAGACTTTTAATGGCTGAAAAAAATATAGGGTTTTTGCCTGTTGTCGACCCCTTGACGCTTTTAGGAAGTGTCAGTGAAAGAGAGTTATTAGCTGTTAT
The DNA here is from genome assembly GCA_028277025.1 of Sulfolobaceae archaeon. The sequence goes on along the minus strand of JAPYVG010000003.1, from coordinate 41,470 downwards.
GTCTATATGACTTCTTGCACTTCCGGCTTGTTAAGTAATTCTCTTATTGCATTTATTAAATCATCAGCAGTGAACCCAAAGATATTTGGTTTTTTCTCGTTAAACACTTTTGTTATAACATCAGCATATCTCATAACTTCTACTCCTCTTAATGAATCCTCTAAAGACTCTATGAAGTCCCTTGGGTTCATTATAAAGAAATCACCAGATATTGAAATTTCATCAATTTTTTTATTTACAATTTTCATTGTTATTCTGAGTAGCTTTCTAGCTTTATAGTCTATGTGGCAAAGTGCCACAGAATTATTAATCTTCACGCATCTTTCAGTCCTTAAATCTGGGTGCCTATTATCCTTATAGTATATCCACTCTTCACTCATCTTCTCTCTGGCAAGTTTATTCCATAATTCTATTTCTTCCGGGGTTAGATTTGAATCCTCAAACTTTATGTTTAACGATTTCTCGAATTCCTCCTTAATTTTTTTGTTCAACTCCTCTCTGGGTGGTATGTAACCTATCTCTTTTTCTACGCTGGTTAACCACTCGCTCATTTCCTTAGCCATCTTATCGCGGAACTTCTCTGAAGGCACTTTAACGCATTTACTTATTATATCTACGTCTAAGTGAAGGAGTATGTTGCCAGTTACTACTACAGCCTTCTCATATGTCATAGCACCGTTTCCGCTTATCTTCTTACCGTTTACGACTATGTCTTGATCTCTTAACTCAGCTTTTATCCCATAAGACCTTAAAACGTTGACGATTGGTGTTAAATATTTTTCATAAAGTGCCTTAGGACTGCTAGGTGCTTCTTCAGCCCTTACAACTATGAAATAATCGTGTTCTCCCGGTGTTATTACTACTGTCCCCCCTCCTAAATCCCTCCTTACAACTGGAATTCCCATTTTCTTAGTAAAATCTAAATTGACTTCTAACCATACTTCTTGATGAACTCCCACGTTAACGAATGGTTTATCAGCATAAAAAAGTAATAGTGTGTCTTTACCTCCCCTTGAAACGTAATCGGCTACCGCTACGAACGCAGTTACCATGTGGTAGCCGTCTTGGGGAGGTAAAGTAATAAATCTCCAACTCATTTCAAAGCCTCTTGCACTGTAACTTTTCGCTGTTAATTAATTCGGTCAATTTAGATACTGCAGCAGAACCAGTTACTAGCTGCTTTATATCTTCTGGGTTGTTTACCTTCATCTTGACTAACCAACCTTTACCGTAAGGGTCTTGGTTAACTAATACTGGGTTTTTCTCTACTTCTGCATTAACATCAATTATTTCTCCACTCACGGGAGCTGGAACCGGACCCGCCCATTTTCCACTTTCCATTGTTCCAATAGGCTTTCCTTTTTCTATTTTAGTCCCCTTCTTCTTTAGCCTTACTTTAACTACTTTTCCAGCCATTGTCTGGGCTATATCGGTTATTCCTACAATTATTGTATCTGCACTTTCTTGTTTAGCCCATACGGTGTTTTTCCCTTCGATATAGTAATATAAATTTTCGGGGATTTCACAGTTTGAAACGTTTGCCATATAAAACCCTCTTTATTATCTTTCATGGAAATAATAAAAATGTTTTGCTTTAGATATAGGAAAAAATATATTAAAAAAGATTTAAGAAAAACTAAACTGACGCAAAGTTAAAATTACCTTACAACTCTTTTGCTCTCCTCTTCAAAAATTTTCGAAACTTCATTAATTTTCTTAAATTTCTCAGAACTCCAACTTCCCTTTACCTTTATAATCCACGCCTCGTAAGGTTTTTCGTTTATTAACGTAGGGTTTTTCAATACGGCTTCATTAACTTCTATTATCTCTCCTTCTACGGGGAGCCTGAATTTCCCAACCCATTTCGGCGATTCAATAGTAAATAGTACAGTCTTATAGTTTACTTTATCTCCTTTTTCTTTTGTAGTTACTTGGAATATCTTACCAGCCATGTATTGTCCTAATGACGTTATACCTATTGTTATTATATCCCCTTCAACTTTAATCCACACGTGTTCGTCGGGGTAGTAATACAAATCCTCTGGGAACTCAAAACCGTTTATGTTCATTAATAATAAAGCATAAATGTTAACTTATTAATTTTGATTAATAATAATGAAATTGGCAATCTGGTTGGACGGTGTAATTCTGAAGGTAGACTTAACAGACGCACTTTACACTATTTATAAAGGTGGTGAGGCAAAAATTGAGTTCACAAAAGAAATCTTCCCAGATTCAATAGAGTTTATCAGTAAAGTTAAGGAACTAGGTCATGAAATAGTTATCCTATCACCTTATGATAAAGCAAAGACTGAGGAAATTATTAAAGAGATTAGGTTAAGTGATTTGAAATTCATTTCTAATGAGGAAGGAGTGACAAAACCAAGTAAATTCCCTTATGAGAAACTCTTTAGAACCACAAGTTGGAATCCGCTAGAAGTCATAACCGTGGGTTCGAGCCCATTAGATTTGCTTTCTGCAAGGTTCTATGACTCTAGGATAAAGGTTGTCTGTGTGAATAGGTTTCAAGACTGTAGCAAATATAGCCCTTACCTAATGGGAGACAATCTAATAGATATTTTCAATAAATTAAAGAGGTGGAAGAAACTATAAACTCATATACGTGGTAGGATCGAGGATCTTGGCATTTTTAAAAGCTTCTATTCTCTTTTTGCACTGACTACACTGTCCGCAGTGGTATTTATGTCCAAGTAAACAAGAGTATGTTAATGAGGGATCCAGTCCAGAGTTCACGCCTATTTTTAGGAGTAACCACTTGGGAAACCCCGCGAAAGGAGTTGATAATTTTACACCCAATACTTCACCTAATTCCTTAAGTTTTTGTATCACATAATACCTCTCCTTCTCGTACTCACAGTCCTCCTTTACGGTCCCGAGTACTACTTCTTCGTAACCCTTTTCTTTTGCAAATGCTAAAGCTATGGGAATTATAACTAAGTTTCTGTGGACTATCGGCTCATGGGGTCTCAGCCACCCGTTGTCTATAAATGGTTTGCTAACGTCTTTTATTTCAAACACTATTAACTTCTTGCCTAACTTTTCACATATTTTTTTACTTGCAAAGTACTGCATTTTAGCTGATCTCTGCCCGTAATTGAAAAACGCGCAGTCAAAATCCTTACCTTTTTTTGCGTAATAATAGGCCACTGAGGAAGAATCCAATCCTCCGCTCATTAAGAGCAACGACCTTGACATACACTTTAAATATTTTCAATGCAAAAATATACGTATGTCGCTAGAAAATGAGGCTAAAAAATTGGCTGCTACTTACGCTAGATGGTTGAGGAAACCTGAAGACGCTCTCTTTGGTAAGCAAGGGAGAGGAGTGGTTATGGTTATGTATGAGAAAATTAAACAAGCTAAAAGTTTAGATGAGGTTAAAGCAACGTTAGACCTTAATCAATACGTTAATCTGATGGATAAGACTACTTATAATGATTTACAACGCTTTATTAATGAACTTTTGAATAAAATCTCACAGATGCAAGAAAGTGACGCAATTAAATTCGTTATAGAAGCATTTAGATATTTTCAGATCTCCCTCTATACTAAAATCGAGGACATAAATAAAGGTATTTGGGGCTAAATTAAGCCCTTTCATTTCTGGTGAGGCGAAAGGTAACTAAGGGATTGTTTAACAAAAAGTTATAGGTATGTTGGGGAATTTCTCCTTATTTCTTTACTTTAAGTCTAACTTTAATTTTTTAGATAAAATTTAAATATATGTTTAAATGAATAATTTTATATGCAAGAACAAAGTGAGAAAGTGATTCTCCCATCTGGAAAAGAGGTTAAACTACTTGATGCACTAACTTTTTGTTATGATATTTCAGATACTGAGTATAAAGTATTACAGACTGTGATTTTAAAGAAAAGTATAACGGAGGACGAATTGGTAGAGTTATTGAAACTATCTAAGGCCTCAGTTAACAGGAGTTTAAATAAGCTAGTCTCAATAGGATTTATAGTTAGGGAGAAATCCCAATCGTCTAAAGGTGGTAGGCCTAAGTACATTTATAAGGCTGTTGATAGCGAAATTTTAGTGAAGAGGATTCAAGAGGATTTCAAGAGATGTGCAGAGATGTTCAGTAGCATTTTACCCAAGACTATTCTTTCTGCTTTTGGCAGTTAACTACAAATTTTTCCGGCTGCTGAAGAAAAGCTAGTTGGCATATTTCTGTATCAAAATAGTATGTTATCCCATTATAAGTCCCTTTATATGGAGTGCATTCTGCCTCAAATAACCTATTGCAAACTGGACACACTACTTTCATTTATTTTATGAAATAATGAAATGTTTTTAAGTTTATATCTCATCTTTTATAACCATGGAAACTATTGATGCTACATCACTTGAATGCCCAGAACCTTTCATGAAAACCGTTGCAAAATTAATGGGTATGAAAGAGGGGACTTTAAAGGTAATGTTTAAGGATCCTAAATGTGTAGATATGATAACTGAGGCTGTAAAATTGATGGATTGTAATATTCTTGAAAATAAAAACGATAACGGAGTTTTTATTATGGTTATAGAGAAGAAAGCTTCAGCGAATAGTAGTAACGTTGACAAAATTAAGGTTAGTGGTGGTTGTTAATTCTCTTTGGAGAAATATTTAAATAATTTAAATTTTTTGTTTTATTAAGTATGGCTAAAATTAGATTTATGGTCGAACAAGGACCCCAGGATCTCATTTTAGCTGGAGAAGAAGCCCTTTTAGAATCCGTAAGTAACGGTGCACCTCCAATTCTTAGATTTGTTATTTTCGATCCTACAGCAGTTTTAGTTGGTTACCATCAAGCTGTTGAGCAAGAAGTGAATATTGCTGAAGTTAAGAAATTGGGTTGGAATATAGGTAGAAGGCCTACTGGCGGAGGTGCCATAATAATGGGTAAGGAACAGTTAGGCTGGGAGATCTATGCAGAAGCCTCAATGATAGGTGAAACCCCGGAAAGGGCGATACAGAAAGGTGCTGAAGGGGTAATTCTAACATTGAAGAAAATGGGAATAGAGGCTAAGTTTAGGCCTAAGAACGATGTTGAAGTTAATGGTAGGAAGATTTCTGGGATAGGTGCGTTTTCCATCGGTAAATATATAGCGGTTACTGGGACTATTCTGGTGGACTTTGATGCGGAAAAAATGGTTTCGGTTCTCAAATTAACTTCAGAGAAACTTAAGGATAAATTAGCAAAGGACTTCAGAGAGCGTTTGACGTGGGTTAATAGGGAATTAGGAAAGAAAGTAGAAATGAGTGAAATTATAAGTCTAGCGAAGCAGTCCTTTTCTGAAGCTTTAGGAGTCGAGTTAGAAGACAGTAACTACACGGAAGAGGAAAAGAGGTTAATAGACGAGCTAAGGGTAAAATACGCGTCAAACGAGTGGGTTTTCGGACTTAGACAACCCCTCTCCGGTGATATTAAATATATAGAAAAGAAATTCCCTGGTGGTTTAGTTAGGCTTCAAGTTAAGTTGGCAAGTCCTTCAGTTATCGAGGCCGTTTTATTAACTGGTGATTTCTTCATAGAGCCTAGGAGGGCCATTTTCGATTTAGAGGCTAGGTTAAAGTGGAGTAGGGTAGAAGATGTAGAGGAAGAAATAAGGGACTGGTATAAGAATGTTAAGTTAATTGGTATAACTGCTGACGATTTGGTAGCACTATTTAAGGAGGTGCTAATGTCGTGAGACCCTTGTTTCTATACGCACCGGGCTTAAAGAGATATGAGACCGAATATCTTTCCTCTAAGAACGGATGGAAAGCTGTCTCAGTAACTGGTTCTCATTGTGCTTTTAATTGCAAACATTGCGGTAGAAGAATACTTTATGGTATGGAAGATGCATCAACAGAAGAGAAGCTAACAAAAATTTTGGAGAGTACAGTTAGTGAAGGCCATAAGGGTATAGTTCTTTCTGGAGGTTCAACCATACGAGGAGAAGTACCTATTTGGAAGTTCACTTCAGTATTAAAGAAGTATAAAGATAAATTAACGTATATAGCACATACTGGTGTCGTAAAAAGCCAAGAGATAGCGAATAGGTTTGCAGAAGCCGGAATAAAAATTGCATTGTTAGACATGGTAGGTGATGACGATACTATTAGAGACATATTAGGGCAGCCGTTTACAGTGGACGAATACTTAAATTCGTTTAAATATCTGAAGAACGCCGGAATTTTAGTTGTACCCCACATTATTGTTGGACTAAGTGAAAAGGGTGTTGAAAGCGAGCTAAATGCATTAGAACTTCTTAAAGGCGTTAAACCAGATGCCGTGATAGTTGTAGGTCTTATGCCCCTTTCTATTTCATTTCCTAAGCAAGCTAAGGTGGAAGATATGATAAAAGTTTTAAAGAAAGCTAGGGATGAATACTCTGTACCGGTTATGTTAGGCTGTGCAAGACCTAGAGGAGGGGAGTATATTAAAGTTGAGAGGTTTGCAGTAGATTATGATATTGACGGCATAGCGTTCCCAGAGGAGGATACAATAGAATACGCTAAAGGCAAAAGGCAACTTATTTTTAATAATTCTTGTTGTGCTCATGTAGTTTTTGATATTTTGGGGGTGGTTTAAGTGTTAAGGCTTGTGAGTAGTCCGGATTGGGTTAGGTTGAGTTTTGGAGCAGATATGGTTTTAGGTTTCAGTCCAGGAGTTTTTTTACATAATGCGTTAAACACTACAATAAACTTGTTGCAATACTATCCGGATGGTTGTAAGGCGAACTGTGCTTACTGTGGACAAGCAAGGGAGGTAGCACAAGGCCCGGAATGTAAGACGTTAATTAGGGTAGAATGGCCTTTAAGGAGACTAGATGATGTAATCAAGAAGATAAAGGAAAGACAAGGTGACCCCAAATATGGGTTACAGAGGATATGTGTTGGCCAGTTAGCTCATCCGAGGGCTGCACAAGATTCAATAGAGATTACTAGGAGGATTAGGGAGGCGGGAATAGAACTTTCGATATCTGAGTTAATAACACCGACTTATACGTTTAAGCACCATTTAATCGAGATGAGAAAAGCTGGAGGAGATATGGTAGATGTAGCTATTGATGCGGCAAGTAAGAGGGTTTTCGAAGAGACTAGAGGCAAAAAGATCAGAAGCATGCACAGTTGGGATAGGTATTTGAAGGGTATAGATGAGGCTGTTGAAGTTTTCGGGAAGGGTAATGCTGGAATCCATTTAATAATAGGGTTAGGTGAGACTGAGAAGGAGGCGGTAGACATAATGTGGTACGCGCATACTAGAGGTGCTAAAATAACGCTCTTCGCCTTCTATCCGGAACAAGGGACATTCATGGAAAAGAGAAAACCAGCCCCGGTTAATGTATATAGAAGAATGCAGTTAGCTAGATGGTTAATAGAGAATGACCTAGTAGACTATTCAGCGTTTAAATTTGATGAAGATGGAAAGTTAATAGATATAGATCTTCCTACGGATTTAACAATAGATGATATAGCACCAGCGTTTATGACTTCTGGGTGTCCGGGGTGTAATAGGCCTTACTCAAATGAGAGACCTACTATGGTGTTGAGGAATATTCCTTGGTATCCCTCAAGGGAGCAAGCAATAAGGGCGTTAAAACAATCTAAATTAGATAATGTAGTTAGGGTATTACTTAAAGATGTTCATTAAGAAAAGTTCTTTAATTAGCTTTTTCTCTAGCGGTTTTTCTTCTCATGTTAGGGTTAAGGCTATTGATTTGAGCTCGCCAGATATGAAGACTTTTTACTCGCCTTTTGAAGGGAAAATTGTTAAGGTTGAGAAATTTGTCGTTGGTAGGCCTAATAAGTATGCTACTGAGCCTTATGATTATCTAATCCTCCTAGAAAGTAATGGTAAGTTAATAAAGATCCTACATGTAGAACCGATAAAAGGTGAAGGAGAGAGAGTTTGTAAGGGAGAGACTTTAGGATATTTTGTTAATTCCCCTTATACTGGTGGAGACTTTCTACACGCTCACGTTGAGGGTATTTCAATCAGATTCCCTAGAATAAAGGATTATAGAGAGTCAAAGGTAGGAAGAGTTGTTAAAATCGCTGAGAACTATTTTGATGTCGAGATTGTAGATTACGCAACCGCCGGTGGTTTTAATGGCGTTGGTTGTTGTGGTGGTTTGTTAAATACTAGTTATCCTTACGCTTGTTATGGTGGTATTATTGGAGGGTGGGATGGAAAACTGGAGTTTATGGGGATAAAGTTAGGTGTTCCTTATAAAGTGAGGAGAAAAAATCTGGTAATGTTTGAAGGTAAGAAAGGGTTAATAAGAGGTTGGGAGACTAACTCGTCATTTAAGGTCTTAGAAAATAAACCCGTTTGCGGTAGTAAGCCGTTTTTTGAGTCAGTCCTTTCATATAAAGGCTATCCAAGGATAAGGTTTTTTAGAAAATATAATGGTAAAATAGGTGATATAGTTGAGCTCAGAAGAATTATTAGGGATTATTTGGGACGAGAGGTTTAGAGAGATCTCTTTTTCCCACCCCATGATTAGGGATATTTCCAAGGAGAGAATTAATAGGTTTATTGAGATAGCGAGGAAAAAACTCCAGTTCATAGAAATAAAACCCGATAGTGCAAGTGAAGAGGACTTATACGAGATACATAGTAAAGAGTACATACAGAAGTTAAAGTTTGTAAGTGATTTACCGTATATAGGATTTTTAGATGGTGGAGATACTGTTCATTACCCTGGGATTTTTAACGATGTATTACTAGTACTTGGTGCTACCAAGACCGCATTGAAGTTCTCCCAATTTATTCCTAAAATTTACATCCCATTAGGGGGTTTCCATCACGCTTTTTATTCTAAGCCCATGGGTTTTTGTCCTATAAACGATGTAGCATATCTTGCTATACAACTGTTAAAAAGAGGAGAAAGGGTTGCAATAATAGATGTTGATGCACACCACGGTAACGGTTTAATGGATTATCTTTACGATAAGCCTATCCTTAAAATAAACATCTTTGCATATGACGGTAAGTTCTTCCCAGGTACTGGGAAATTAGAGGAAAGAGGTATTGGGGATGGTAGGGGATTAAATTATAACGTCGGCTTACCATTAGGTGTAGGTGATGACGCTTTTGAATTAGTCCTTAAAATTTTGGATAAAGTTGAAGGTTTTTCTCCATCTTATATTATAGTTGTTGCCGGGGTTGATGGACATAAAGACGATGGGTTAAAATCACTAAACCTTACATGTAATTCGTATAATCTATTAGGATTAAAGGTTAGGAGGCTTTCAAGGGGAATTAGGGTAATATCTTATGGGGGTGGAGGGTATGGTAAGATGGCTCCAGAATGTATGGTGAGCTTTCTTTTAGGACTTATAGGGAAGAAGGAGAGTTTGGAAACCCCCACGGTTAGTGATAAGGAAAGTTTAGATAAGGTAAAAAATATATTGAATTTTCTTTTCTCATTGCCTTAATACTTTTCCTAAATCTTCTGCTAACTTTAGCATAGCACCTAATGCATAACTTGTATCCTTATTCCCTAAAGCTCCTACAAGCCCGAACGCACCTACAGGTTTCACTGTGGGTAACTCGTTAACCCACATCTTTAATGCCATTCCGAACTTCTGGCCTAGCATCACTAATGCGTCTACGAACTGCGGATCACCTAACACTTCGAATAATTTCATCATCCTATCAATTACGCCAGCTTTCTGAAGTTCTGCCAATCTCTCCATTAAACTTAACATTGAATTAATATCTAGTTGCGATAATATCTTTATTGCTCTATCACTTGTGAGTTGCTTCAACATCGGTGATAACGCAATAAGCGCATTGAGTGTTGCGTCTATGTCTATTGTTTCTAGCAACTTAAGTGTTTTATCGCTTGTCAGCTTTTGTAGTAATGGAACTGATTTCTCTGCTACTGTAAGGAGTGCATTTATATCTAATGATTGTATTAAGCCTATAGCTTTAGGAGATACTAATTGTTTCATTACTGGTGATAGTGCTATGAGTGCGTCTAGTGTTGCGTCTATGTCTATGTTTTCTAATAGTTTCATTGTCTTATCGCTTGTGAGTTTTTCTAGGAGTGGTAGGGATTTCTCAGCAACAGAAAGTAAACTATCTATGTCTAGGCTTTGTAGTAGTTTTATTGCCTTGTCGCTTGTTAGTTTTTCTATTATTGGCCATATTGCTTGTATTTTTGTTACTTGATCCATTCCGAAGCTTATTATTGCGTTTAATAGGTCAGCCTTTTGAACAGCATCAAGTAGATCTACTGTTTGTTCTAAGATAGCTATTAAGGTATCTATTTGGCCTTTTTTCTGCATTTCTGATAGTATATTTGCTGTTTTAGTCAATGTTGGTAATAGCTTTTCAGTTGTATCGAGTAACAAGTCAATGTCTAGGCTTTGTAGTAGTTTTATTGCCTTGTCGCTTGTTAGTTTTTTCATTACTGGTGATAGTGCTATGAGTGCGTCTAGTGTTGCGTCTATGTCTATGTTTTCTAATAGTTTCATTGTCTTATCGCTTGTGAGTTTCTGTAATAATGGAACAGATTTTTCTGCTACAGAAAGTAACGCATCCACATCAAGGGATTGTAATAGGCCTAAAGCTTTGTCGCTTGTTAGTTTTTCTATTATTGGCCATATTGCTTGTATTTTTGTTACTTGATCCATTCCGAAGCTTATTATTGCGTTTAATAGGTCAGCCTTTTGAACAGCATCAATTAACCCCATTGCTTGATCTAACATCCCCATCAACATATCTATTTGGCCTTTCTTATCCATCTCAACTACTTTGTCAGTTACTTTCTCTACGGTAGGTAAAGCATCGATTATTTTAGTTATTCTCTTTATATTCTCTGGTGCCGTAAGTTTTTCTAATGGATCCTCTATTCCCTGAGCCAACTTTATCTCCGTAAATTTATTAATCGTTTCTTTTTAATAACTTTTTTAGTATGTCAAAATACATTGTTGTAAGCAGTGAATTAGTGCCATACATTGACAAAATAGTAAAAGCTTATAGTGACAGAAAAGTGGTGATAACTACTCTAACTTTTTCTAAAGTGTTAAAGAAAGGAGTGGTAAACCCGTCACATTTATTAGACCAAAATGTGTGGATTAGAGCATATTCCCATAAACCAGTAAAAATAGGAGGTCTAGATGAGGCAGACTCAGAATCGGTATTAGTTGCACAAGAGCTCTCGGCCGAACTATTGACTAATGATGAAAAGATAGAAAAAGTGGCAAAAGAACTAGGTATTACTGTCCTTCACTTCCTTTAACTAGCATTTTCAAGATAATGTGAGGTGGAAAACCCCCTGGTATTTCAACTTTATCATTTAAAACTATCTTAGGGACACTTAACACGTGGTATTTCTTACCTAACTCTTCATACTCATTAACGTCAATTATTTCAAGGAAGACGTTATTATTAATTACCGGGATCTGGTAAAGTAGTTCCGCGGTTATGGGGCATTTAGTACAATCGGGAGTAACGAAAAGTTTTATGTTTCCTTTTATCTTTAATACACTTTCCTTTTCTTTCTCCTCTAACTGCACAGCGTTATTACTTATCCTAACTAGAGAATTTAAGAAAGGCCAGAACTCATTTACTGACGGTATTCCATAATATATAAAATATGCCCTTTCACCTTTAGACACTTTGACAAATGGCTTTTCGCAATCATCTCTTTTTATAACGTTATTACCATTTTCTAAAAACGAAAACTCATCAGTTAACTTACACTCCTCTATTGTTAACCCTTTAATGAATTTGGAATATTGGGAAATAATGGAGTCATAACTCATAGGAAGTACCTCAAGCTTTCAATTCCTTCTAAAGCCTTAACTAACTTCTCTTCTAATTCCTCCCTTGAATTAAAAAGTTTTAATATATACACGGTGTTCCCTTTTAGTTCATAAGCTAGCGGAGCGCCTAATCCTTGTGAAATTCTAGAAGCTCTCGCGTAGCTTATTCCCATAGAAATCAAATCATCTAAACTTTCGTTACCTTTGGGCAGAGGTATTGGTAATCTTATCTCCCACTTGTCTCCCTCTTTAACTATTTCAAACTCATAGTCATCCATAATTATTTTCTCTTCATTAGCCGAAATTACTTCTTGTTTAAACCCCTTTTTATCCAAGTAGTCTTTTAGCAGTTTTATCACCTCATTTAAACGTGTCTACGTCTAAATCAAATTCACTTCTTGCCGCATTAACTAAAATTTCACTTAATGACGGGTGGGGAAAGGCTGTAAATGCTAAATCCCTTATTGTTAGCCTTTTCCTAATTGCCAGAGACATGATACTTATCAACTCTTCCGCGTTATCCCCGATTATCTCAGAGTAAACAATTGTGTTATTCTTATCCATGCCTATCAAGCCAAACCCTTCTCTCAATCCTTTGATTAAAGCTCTAGTATTGGCGTTATAAGGGAATTTAACGGATTTCGCTACCTCGTTCTTGTTTCCAGCAATTCCTATTTGAGGGTCGGTATAAATTACTTGAGGGATCCCAGAATAGTCCATGATCTCGCAGGATCCCAAAACATTCAATGAAGCTACAATAGCCTCCAAATAGGCTAGATGTGCAACCCTCTTATCTTTATCAATTACATCGCCTATAGCGTAAACGCCTCTAACGTTTGTTTCCATCCTTTCATTAACTGTTATTCCATTTTTAGTAGTTTCAACTCCTAACCTCTCTAATCCCTTAGGGTAATTAGGGGTTCTACCAGTAGCATAAACTATGACTTCTCCTTCAAAATCTCCCTTATTAGTTACTACTTTCCCTCTTTTAATCTCCTTAACTAGTACGTTTTCTACTACAGTAATCCCATCAAAATCTAAACTATTCAGCAAAATTTTTCTTGTATCTTCTTCAAGCTCTTTTAATACTTTCGATTTAGCTAGCAGAGTTACGTTACTACCTAGTCTAGAAAATATTTGGGCTATTTCTGTCCCGGCCACTCCTCCGCCTATAACAACCATACTTGACGGAACTTCATTAAGCCTAATTGCGTCGTCCTCACTTATGGCATTTTCAACCCCTTCTATTTCAGGGGGATTAGGCCTTGAACCCGTAGCGATAATTATATTTCTAGTCTTTAAGATTTTACCATTAACCTCTACTTCATCCTTCGAAATGATCTTTCCCTCTCCGTAAATGATTTCGCCTCCAGCGTTTTCAATAAGCTTTTCTCCTGCCTCATTTAAGTATTTTATAATTTCCTCCCTTTTACTAAAATAATTTCCTAACTTTACAGTAATTTCTAATCCTTTATAATTTCCTATTTCCCCTAATCTGGAATATAAAAAAGAGATGTCTGAAAGAAAAATACTTGGGACACAACCGTAATTTACACAAGTCCCTCCTATCTTGTTTTTCTCTATTACAGCTACCTTTTTGCCCCTCCTACCTAACACTATCCCAGCAGTGTAGCCAGCAGTACCGCCGCCTATGATGACTGCGTCATATTCCATTCTTGGTCAGAAAAATAATGCTCTATCCGCATCAAAAAGTAAATCTATTAATGTTGACCCTCCAACAATCTCTACCCCATCTACCACGTCATTCTCACTCATGTGGCACATGTCCTTTAGACTTTGAACGCAGACATACATTTTAACACCATTATCTTTAGCCATATCGAAGAAGTGTATGAATGGATTTCCTCCCTTCTTTCTCTCTTCTTCTTGCCATTTCTTATCTAATAATTTAGGCCCTTTGATCATAAAGAATACGCTAGTTTCGTATTCCATTGATGCCGCTATTGAAGCCATGAATAATGGCGCATACGTTCTATCTAAATCTTCTGGACCATGAGTGACTACTATTAAAACCCTCTTTTTCTCTTCACTCATTTTTAACTCCCAATAAGTATGTTAAACAGCTTACTTAAATTTTTTATCAAACAAATCTACAATAAGAAATAATGTCAAATACGCATACATTTTTTATCATTTGTTTAATATATATTATATAAACTAGATATAATTTTCATTAATTGTGTTAATATCGATAAGAGGAAAGCTTAAATAATTTTAATTAAAAATTATGATTGGGAATACAAATGGGAGAAAGTAAAAAGTTATCAATAATCGTGTTCTCCGGGACAATAGATAAGTTAATGCCAGTAGGAATTTTAACGTCAGGTGCTGCAGCTGCTGGTTATGAAGTCAATCTATTCTTCACTTTCTGGGGGCTACAGAACATAACTAAACAAGGGTTACAAAATCAGCCAGCCCCCATAGACAAGAATTATGAGCAAATGGGCCCAATGATGATGAAAAAAATGCAAGAGATGAAATACCCAATGTGGTATCAATTAATTCAGCAAGCTAAAGAAGTAGGAGAAGTAAAAGTGTTCGCTTGTAGTACTACCATGGAATTCTTCGGGATTAAGAGAGAAGACCTAGCAGAATTTGTAGACGATGTAGTAGGTGTAGCGACCTTTTTAGATAGAGCTGAAGGTGGAATAGTATTGTTCATCTGAGGTGAGGGAGATGGCAGAGGTTAAGGTCGCAAAAACCCTGGACGTAAGAGGAATGTATTGTCCCGGTCCAGTAATGGAGACTGCAAAGGCTATAAAGCAAATTCAAGTGGGTGAAGTATTAGAAGTACTAGCTACAGACCCGGCTGCAAAACCAGACATTGAGGCATGGGCTAGGAGGACTGGTCAGCAAATACTTGACATTAAACAAGAGGGAGGAGTAACTAGAATTCTGATTAAAAGAGTAAAGTAAACGAAATAAATTATTTTTTTAACAAAATTTATAAGTAACTTTTCATATAAACTACTTAATGGCACCACCTAAAGTTATACCACTACCAGAAGACCCAAGAGTAATGGACATGGCTTATACAGACCAAGAAATAGAACCAGAGGAAATAAGGAATTTTAAGAGCAATCTTACACCAGAAGATGCAGAACTAGCGAGGAAGTTCTGGGAAGCAGTAAAATCAGATTTCAGATTTAATGAATACTTGAGAGGATGTTTAAATTGTGGCGTTTGTACTTCTGGATGCCCTGCAACTAAGTTCTATGATTACGGGCCTAGGGAAATGATTCAATACATGATGAGGGATGCGGCGGACAAGATATGGGAATTCGTAAATAAGAAAGTCTGGGCATGTGTACAGTGTTACACCTGTTCAATGAGATGTCCGTTCAATAACGAGATAGCTGGGCTAATAATGTTACTTAGGGAGTACGCTGTTCAATTTGGGTTACCTTCGGCTAAAGAGATTTTAGCACCGTATAGAAGAGTCTTATATACAGTCATAACTACTGGAAACCAGGTTACTCCTAACATGATTCAACCCGACGCCTTCCCAGATTGGGGACCGCAAGCAATTGAGGAGTCAAAGAACATGGACGTTTATAGAAAGGCTATACCGGTTGACTTATTGCAGAGGACTGATATAGGTTGGCAAAGCTCGTTACAGACGGCAGTTGAGTTAATGACTATATTTATTGAGGCTGGAGTCTTAGATGCAATTAAGAAAGTTGATGAGGACTTATACGAGATGATTATGGACATCTATGAGGAGAGGAAACAGCAACTTGAAGAGATTAGGGAGAAATGGGAGAAAGGAGAACTTAATGAAGACGAATTACCTGATAATTGGTTAGATTTATAAAAAAACATTTTTTTCGTTATTTTAGGAATTTTTTCCTTATTTCGAAAGTATAATAAAATGTTTAAAATGAAAGTTTATATACACAAGTTCACATAATTGTCAGTAAAGGTGGAAAAATGAGTATGAGTAAAGAAGAGGAGAAGAAGTTGCATGAGGAAATTAAATCAGCATTTCCCTATGCAGAGGATGTGGATTGGAATCAAGTATACCAAAGAATAATTTATAAGTACAGTACGCCCCACGGCTTACAACACATCAAGGAGGAGTTATACAAACTGGAGGATGAAGGAGAGATAATAGTACATCATATAAAGCCCTATAATAACCCAGTAGAAGTACAAACACTAAACGGCTTACCAAAGAAGATCCCAACAAATAAATTATGGAATCACAAGAGCTGTGGACAATGTGGTCACATACCAGGTTATCCGACCTCAGTATTCTGGATGATGAACAAGTTAGAAGTTGATTATTTAGACGAACCTCATCAAACCTCTTGTACTGGTTGGAATTATCACGCTTCTGGTGCTTCTAACCCAGTTGCCTTAGCGGGCGTTTACGTAAGGAATATGTGGAGGGCTTATGAAACCGATTACTTCCCGTTAATCCATTGTGGTACCTCATTTGGCCACTATAAAGAAGTAAGGAATATGATAATATTACATAAGGAGATTAGGGATAAGCTAAGGCCAATTATGAGAAAATTAGGAATGGATATTGTAGTACCAGAAGAGGTTGTTCACTATTCAGAGTGGTTATTCGTAATGAGTAAGAAGGCTGCTCAACATAAACAGTATGATGTAAGCAACATTAAAGTAGCTGTACACACACCATGCCACGTTTATAAGTTAGTACCAGAAGATACTATTTACGATCCTAACGTATTTGAAGGAAGAAGACCAGCAGCTCCAACTGGTACCGTTATGAACTTTGGTGCTAAAATTGTAGACTACTCAACCTGGTGGGACTGTTGTGGTTTCGGGTTTAGGCACATATTAACCGAGAGAGAATTCAGCAGAAGCTTCGCTCTATTCAAGAAGGTAATACCAGCAGTAGAAGAAGCTCATGCTGACGTATTTGTAACTTCAGATACTGGATGTGTAACTACTTTAGACAAGAGCCAGTGGGCTGGTAAAGCTCACGGTTTCAAC
Source organism: Sulfolobaceae archaeon (assembly GCA_028277025.1). The sequence continues at coordinate 24,710 of JAPYVG010000003.1, read as the reverse complement.
TACAACTTGCCAGTGCTAGCAGATGCACAGTTTGCAGCGATATTAATGGGAGCTGATCCATATAAAATAGCGCAAATTCACTGGCACGCAACAGATGTGGAAGGCTTCTTAAGGAAGATAGGTGTACCAGTAGAAGATTACAAGGAGAAGTTCTTACAATATTTAGCTGATTTAAGGGAGGGCAAAGCACAGCCAGAATACATATACAAGCCTCATAGGAAGATCGACTTCTACCTAACTTTACCAGACAGAGTGAAGTGGTACAAAGGAGAAAAAGCCGTTCAAAAGTGAAAAGCAAAATTTTTTAAATTTATTTTATTTAATAAATGTTAAGTATAAGGTGGAAAGATGGCCGGTGAAAAAGTTTTAGTTATTGGTGGAGGTCCCGCAGGGCTTTCCGCATCGAAAGAACTAGCCAATTTAGGTGTTAATGTTATCCTAGTAGAAAGGGAGTCCTTCCTTGGTGGTACTCCTAAAAGGTTAAAGTATAGTTTGTTATTCCCCGAACTAAGGCCTGCTTCTGAGGTAATAGATCCACTTATTAAGTCTGTTGAAGGAAATAAGGACGTAAAAGTTTATCTTGAAAGCATAGTTGATAGTGTAAAGCAAGAGGGTAATGGATTTACTGTGAACATTAAAGACAAGAACGGTAAAATTACCACTGAAAAAGTTAATGCTATAATTGCAGCCTCAGGGTTTGAACATTTTGACTCAAGGAGAAAGTATGAATACGGTTATGGTATAATTCCTAACATCTATCAGATTTCTGATATAGAGAGAATGCTATCTGAGAATAAACTAGTTACAACTAAGGGTACTCCACCTAAGAGGGTTGCAATATTATTGTGTGTAGGTTCAAGAGATGCTACAGTTGGTAACACATACTGCTCAAGAGTGTGTTGTGCAGTTTCAATAAAGCAAGCTATGGAGATTAAGCAGAGAATTCCAGATGCTACAGTTCACATATACTACATGGACATAAGGACTTATGGTTTAATGGAGGACAAGCTATACTGGAAAGCACAACTAGAGTACAGAGTAGGTTTCATTAGGGGGAGGATTTCAGAGTTCATGAGAGGGCCTAATGATACTGTCATTATCAAGGGCGAGGATACGATGAACTTGAATAGGGCTTTAGTAGTTCCTTACGACATGGTAATACTGGCAAATGGTATGGAGTTAGGTCTGGGTTCTAAGCAAGTTGCTAAAGTGTTAGGTTTAGAATTCGAATCACATGGTTTCGTAAAACCGTTAGATCCAGATAGGTTACCAGTACAGTCGACAAGAAAAGGAATATTCCTAGCTGGTGCAATAACTGGGCCTAAGACTATTTCGGACTCAATAACTGAAGGTTATGCTGCTGCAATGAAAGCTTATGAGTACATTACTAAAGGTGTATGGGAAGAGCCCGTAAAGGTAGAGGTGGCTTCTCATTAACACAATTTTTTTAAGCGTTGATTATGTGAGAGACATTTTTAACGCAATGTTAGATAGGGATATAAATAATACTAAAAATGAAGATCCGAAGAAATCATTATCTTTAATACTTGATGCAATGAAATTAAAATCTGATTTTCTGAAAAGTTTGGAAATTAGAAGAGAGGAGGACATAAAGGGGTTATTCGATTCATTATTTCATTTCAAGAAGTTTTATAATCAAGTAATTGAGGCAACTCCTATATCGGTGTTTTCTCAAGCTTATTCAACTCTTAAAGATTCATCCCTTTCTTATGACGAAAGGGTAAGTAAGTTCGTTAGTACGGTTAAAGGTCTTGATGTCAAAGATGCTAAAGATATGGCAAAAGAGATTATTCACTTCATAGAGCCAGAGAAATTCCCCCTATGGAATAGGTGGATTTGGAACGAGGAAAAGAATAGCGGCTCATTAACTTATGTACTTAAGGATGACGTGAGTTTAAAAAGTGAGGAAGATTTCTTCAAAGCTCTAAGTGAATTGAGGTCAATCCTAGATATTTTTGGTTTAGATTTGCCTAATTATTACGGTACTTCCATTTTTTTGGTTTACGCATATGTTAGGTATTTAGATTATACTACACATCTCGCAATTGATAAAAAGGTGGCGGGTTTGCTCCCTACTCACCTCTCAACTACAGCTCTTGTTTTAGGTTTAAAACCCTTCCTTAAGGTGGTGAAATATGCCCATTCCCGAGCTTGAAAAACCCATAATTAAAGGTGTAATTCAAAAAGATAAAGTAATAATAGATGGAGTAGAAGTAGATGGTACTTGGAATGCGTTCCTAATAGAGAGGACACAGACTGGCTATGACCCGTCGGTATGGGACGAGATAGCTAATACTTTAGAAGGATATACAATTAGTGCATGCTGGCAATGCGGTACATGCACTTCTGGCTGTACTATGAGAGAATATGATCCTAACTATAGTCCAAGGAGGTTTATAGACTTAGCTAGGAAAGGAGATAAACAAGCGTTAATTGAATTACAAGATAGCTTATGGAGATGCGTGTCTTGCCAGAAGTGTACTCATAGATGTCCAAAAGGTGTACTAGTCGAAGAAGTGGTTCACGCTATTCATAATTACTTATTAAAGCATGGACTGATCAAGAAGGATCCCGGTACTGTATTTGATGAATTGTTCCTGGACACTGTCATGAACAACGGTGGTAGGATTTCAGAATTGACATTAGGTGCTGCCTCAGCGAAAGCTGGTTTTGTTTCCTTGAGTTTGAAAGACCTCATAGTTATGGGTGGGGCCATGTTAAGATCTGGGTTAGTAAAGGATCTGCTCAAGCCGAATAGGGTAAAGAACTGGGAGAAAATTAAGGTAGTTTTAGAAGAAGCCATGAAGGAGGAGGTGAGACCAGAATGAGCATTAGGATAAATAACCCATATGGTAAGGTAGCATTCTACCCTGGCTGTTCGTTAGATGGCATGGGTAAACCATACGAGGTATCATTAGCATTAGTAGCTAAAGATCTAGGACTGGAGTATGAGAAGATTGAAGATTATAACTGTTGTGGTGCACTAGAGGTTAAGAACGTAAATACTATGGCTGGGCTGCTATTACCAGCGAGGAACTTATCATTGGCTAGGAAGATGGGTGCAGATACTGTAATGTCTGCATGTCCAGGATGTCATTACTCACTTTCAAGGACGCACTATTACATGTCAAAGTATCCTAAGCTAAGAGAGAAAGTCAATATGTATCTTGAGAAGATGGGTGAGAAACCATATGACTTACAGTTGCTGATGATTCATGCAGTCGAGTTTATATATAATACTGTAGGGCCAGAGGGTGTAAAAGCTAGGGTAAAAAGGCCTTTAAACGGGTTGAAAGTTGCTCCATACTATGGTTGCTTGTATGCAAGGCCGAAGCAATATATATTAACTGGGTATATGAGGATTAAGGACGACCCCGAAAGACCTTTCTTCATGGATGAGTTACTGAAGGCTACTGGGGCTGAAGTTGTGCCCTTCGAGGCTAAAACTATGTGTTGTGGGGGTCCTCACGTATACTCTGATATAAATGTTGCGTTAAACTTAGAGGCGAGGATACTAAAAGAGGCTAGGAGAAATGGTGCTGAGATCTTAGTAGTTGACTGTCCATTAGGTGGTGTAGCATTGGAGACTAATATGAATAAGATTGCTGAACTGTACGGAGAAGATTTGAGGATGCCTATAGTTTACTTCAGTCAGTTATTAGCCTTTGCCTTCGGCCATTCACCAGAGGAGGCTTTATTAACTGCTAATTTAACTAACCCGTTAAGCGTTTTAAGAAGGTATTTATGATTTTTTGTTTCTACTCTTTACATATTCTCTATTTTAATTGTTCTCCTTTTTCTTTTATAAATTCCCTTAACCAGTTGATTACCGCATCATCATTGTTATCTTTAAGAAATCGGATATAGTTGTCTAAGAAGCTTATAAAGGATGAGGATTTCTTAAGGGAATCTCTTATTCCTCTCATTGACGCATCTCTACTTATCTTGAAGGAATATGTTAAACTTTTTCTCCCGTTAAACGTTATTATTGTCGTTATCTTTTCAGTTACTATGATTCTAGCTATTGTTGAGGACAATAATAAGACTCTAAAGATTATCTCCTCCTTGTCACAAACTAGTGTAGTTTTGTCTTCTTCAAAGGTTTTTAAGACGTTTTGATTGCTTTTCTTTTTTACTATTACATAGCCTTCTTCTTCCAGTTTTCTCCTAATTAACTCTTTGTTTATCCCTTTCTTTTCTAGTTCTTCCTCCTCTACTAAAATGCCTTTAAACTCCACAACAAATTAGTATATATAATGAGGGCTTTGAATGTTTTTCTATTCGTCCTGATCGTAATACTACAGTTTTCACTTATTACCTTATCATCGCCATCTCCTTCAGAGGTTTCGTACGTTAGTAGCATATGTGGTGATAAGTATCTCCTAATTGTCTTCTCTAATGGTTCTGTCATGGTTAAAAATCCGTTTAATATGGAAAACCTTTACTATACGACAATTAACTTTACTAAGATTATAGGTATTGCATCACAACAATTCTTCCCTTTAGGATCTAAAGTGGTTCCTAATAGTTTTGAGCATGATATTCTGGTTTATGCGAATTCTAGTGGTGTTTACGGGCTCATTTTGCCGCACTTTATTGTACCTCAATTATACTTTAATGGATCCAACATTACTTTAATTTCCTCTAATTTTCCGTCAAACGTCCCGATTATTATAAAAATAATGGGATATATTTCGAATTATAACTACTCCATATTAAACACCTATGTTGTAATGTATAATTCCTCATTTGTAAAAATGGTTAGTTTAAGCGATGTAATCCTTAAATACTTAGGACTCGTAAAATCATTAAATTTCACTGTTTACTATAACTCCACCGTTCTAAATAATGTTATTATTAACATTACTTCTCATAAAATCATTTATCCCATAAATTATAAACTGCCTTTAGGTAATCTGACTTTTATAGCGTTTCACAACGGCGTTTTATTTTATGTAATTAATAACACATTGTATGAAGATAACAATCTCGTTGCAAAGATTAATGGTAGTGTTAGATCTTACGTATGTTTAGGTAGTAATATTTATGTCATTACTTCTACTGGGTATTTAATTTCTAACGTATTTAAGGGTTTTGTAGGCAATGGATATTTCGTCAACAATTATATTTATGCGAATGGTTCTATTTTCTTGCTGAACTTAACTTATATAAGGGGGTTAAATTTCACTCCTATACTTGTTGTTAACGGGTTAGTAATAGGTAAGAATCTACAAACTTTAAGCCTAATTCCTTTACATGAAATTATAGTAAAGGAGAAAGGGTTGCCTTCAGGTACTCTCTGGGGAGTAGTTGTTAACGGGACAATATTCTATACCACTTCTAACTCGTTAACATTCTATACCAACAATTCGACTGCTTTTTCGTTTTTTGCTAACGGGTACTATTATGTGAGTAATTACTCTAATGGCACGGTGTATTTTTCACAAGCGATTCAAAGGTTAACAATAATAATTAATGGTCTTAATTACACACCAATTAGTCTTGACATAGTTGTCTCTCCTCTTCACATAAACGGAGAATTTAGTTTTAACGTGACATCTCATATCTTTACGGTTTATTTACCTACGGGATATTACGTTCTGCAGTATCGTGGTTTTAAGACTTTTGTTAATTTGACATCACCTCAAGTTTTAACCTTAGGAGCCAGCACTTCAACCCCTCCAAAGAGTACTTCCACTCACGGTAATACATTTTTAATTATCTTACTTTTAATCTCTTTATTAGTGTTAATTCTTATAATAATCCGAAATACGATTAAAAGTAATCATTAGCTAATAAGCTAATTGCTTAAAAATACAAAGATTTAAATATGTGTATTTAAAGTATATATTGTGATTTAGTATGGAATTAGAAATAGTTCGTGTCAGGTTACCTTCTGGTAAAGAGGTAGGTCTAATAGAGGCTCTTAATTTCTGCTATGATATTTCAGATACAGATTTTCAAGTGTTGAAGGCGTTACTGAACAGCGGGGGGAAGAACGAGGACACACTAGCTGAGGAACTAAAGCTCTCTAAAGCTTCAATAAATAGAAGTGTTAACAAGCTCGTTTCATTAGGTTTTGTAGAGAGGATGAAAGACCAGAGTTCTAAGGGAGGAAGGCCTAGGTTTATATATAGGGCTATTCCTGCCGAAAGATTGATAGAAAAAATAAGTAATGATTTCAAAAGGTGTGCGGAGCTCTTCAGTAATGTCTTGCCTAAAGAGCTTGAATCCCCTAACAAATAATTTTTATCCTTCACAATATTTTCTTTTTAATGAAATTACTTTTCTTAGGCTTAGGCTTCATATCAACAAATGTAGCATATTTTCTTTCAGAAAAACACAATATTACCGTGACTTATAAGAGTTTAAACCCAGTTAAGGAGAAGTATGTTAAAATCTTAAAGGATAAGAAAGTAGAAGTTGTAAACTTAGATATAAAAGATGAGCAAAAGCTCTCAGAACTCATTAAAAGTTCAGACATGGTGGTCAACTTTATAGGAGAAATAAGTGGTAGTGAAGAAGAATTACGAATATCAAATACGGAAGTCCCTAAAACTATAGCTTCAATTGTTAACAAATACGGTAAGATTATGATTCATCTCAGCGGTTCTACGTACGGTAGGGCTGGATATGTTAAAGTAGAGGAAAAGATAGGTGAAGGTCTAAACCCTCAGAGTCCCTTTGAGAAAACTAAGCTTCAAGGGGAGTTAGAGGTTTATAAAATTCTGGGGGATAAAGCCTTTATATTTAGGCCCACACTTGTTTACGGCAGATTTAACGCACATGTTCAATTTATACAGATTTATAAATTGGTTAGGAGGGGAATAATACCAAATTTAAACCTAAACTTTATGCCAGTAAGTAGTAGGTATATTGCAGAAGCAATAGACGCTATAGCTAACGGTAAAAGGGCGTCAAAGAACTACTTTTATGTTACTGAATGCGATCCAGTGAATTTAACTGTATTTTTTGAACTATTCTCTAAAGCACTATCAAAAAGGGGAGTGAAAATACCAGTCCCACTATCCCTTGCGAAACTTTTCCTCCCCTCTTACGTAAAAGCCTTGCTTAAGTACGCTGGAACTATATATGACTGTAGTGTGTTTAGAGAGTTAGTGCCTAAATTGCAATTTGATGAAAAAGAAGTGCAAGAAAACGCTAAATTCCTAAACGAGCTAGATAAGGAGGGGATTCTTATTCCAACTTAAATTTAGGTAATAATTCTTCTGGCAAGCTACAACACGCATCATAAAGTTTAAGTGAGAACTCCTTTACCACATTATTTGCGGGGTTAGCAATTCTTTCAACTATTCCTTCCTTAATTACTATTCTGTCTAACTCTTGCTTAAGTGAAAAAGGTCTCATACAGCCTAGGCTCACCTTTCCGTTCATTAGCCTAGACCCAAACCTCATTAATTCTAAGACCTCATCTAAACTGGGATTCTTAACTCTTTCTGAAGGAGTCCCTTTAGTAGGTATGAATACTAAGAAATTTAGAAGATATGGTTTATATCTGGCAATTATTTCAATAGCCTTGTAGGGGTCGTCATTAGGTAATCCTAACATTATGTGAGGGACAACGTATTTGGGGCCTCTGTCTATTAACCACTCTAATGTTTTAATATAATCCTCTCTTTTCCTTTCCTTTAACCCTTTAGAGTAAAAAGCCTTAGGAGAGTAAGCGAACTCATAATCTACTATATCCACTACGTCGGAGAGTTCTTCGATTGTTTGCAAATCTAATAATCCAGGGTGGATGTTAAAAACTATATCTTCATATTTTCTCTTTAACTCTCTTAGCGTACTTATAAACGGTTTTATTGGTAATTCTCCCTTCTCGTTAAAACCACCGCTTATTAGAAACCCCCTGACACCGCGTTGATAGAGGCTTTCTATTTTTTTCTTTAAAGTTTCCGGTGTAAGAGCTGGTTCCATAGAGTTAATATATTTTGCAGTGCAATAGAAGCAATTTAACGAACAACTACCTCCAGTTATGCTGATTACAGTAAATTTCCTCATTATTCTGAACGCGAGTACCACTTTAAATCCCTTAATGGTACATTATATAAGTCTTTGTCAGTAGGACTTTCATTATAATAAGGCCTATCGCAAGACGGACAGCCAGAGGTTAGGAAGTAAAGTCTGATATCTTTTTTGGCTAACTGTTGCCTAATCATCTGAATTCTCCTATACCTTTCCAGTGGTGGCGGAGGTAAGTTCTCAAATGGAGTCCCCTTTACTGGAGTGAAGGCAAATAGTGCTACTTCAGCACCTATTTCGTAAAGGTTTCTCATTAACCCTATTAACTCCTCATCGCTCTCCCCTAGGCCAACAATGAGGTGAACATATACACGGCCTTTACCGAACACGTTTACGGCATCTTTTATAAACTTCATGTACTCATCAAATGTATAAGGTTTTCCGACGTAGTCCCATAATGACTTTACAGTGTCTAATCCGACTCCTAAATAATCAACTCCAGCTTCCTTAAATTTGATCAAACTATCGATACTTACTGGTGTCGTAGTTACTGACTTCCCTTTCGTCCTAACTCTTTTAAGTACTTCTAAGGCCTCTTCCTCAAACCCATCTTTAATAACTGTTTGTAAGCAAAACCTTGCGAACTTTGATAAATAATGAGAAATTTCATCTAATTCAACTGGGTACCACTTCACCCTTGAAAGGAATGTTTTATCAGCCTTACTTAATATCGACTGAGTACAAAACTTACAGCTCGCCTTGCACCCTCCTATTTGGAGAGCGTAAGCTGTTTCACTGTACTTAATTCCCTTTTTTATAAAATAATAAGTCCCAGCCGAAACGAGAATTTTCAAAGAAATCTCCTCCTAATTTCTTCAATGTCTTCTTCTGATAGTGTAATATTTATCGAGTCTGTAATTTCATTAATATGCGACTTTTCCACTGCTTTTGGTATAGGTATTGACTTTCTCATAACATATGCTAGGGCAATTTGAGCCTGTGTTTTGCCGTATTTTTTAGCAATATCTGAAAGCTTTGTCTCGTATTTTATTTGACCTTGACCTAAGGGGGAATACGCAATTATTTTAACCCCGTTTTCTTCCGCGAATGGGATCAATTCTTTCTCTGGGGTTAAATTGTACACACTATACTCTACTTCATCAGCTAATATTTCGTACTTACTAGTTGTGTGTATTGCTTCATCAAGTAATCTTTTATCGAAGTTACTGACTCCGATGCATCTAACTATACCCATATCAATTAGTTTCTCCATCGCTGAAAGTGTTTCCTTTAACGGTACTCTTGGGTTAGGCCAATGTATTAAGTACAAGTCTATATATTTACTCTTCAACCTCTTCAAACTCCCTTTAGCCGACTTTATAACATCATCATATCGCAAATGATTGTTCCAGACCTTAGTGATTATGAAAAGTGATTCTCTGTCAAATACTGAAATAGCTTCGCCTACAATTTCCTCAGTATGACCGCCACCGTACATTTCCGCAGTGTCTATGATTTTAATCCCCCTACTTATCGCATACCTTACGGCTTCAATGTAAATTTGTTCTTTGCCGTATTCTGGTGTCCAATAACCTCCTCCCATTTTCCACGTTCCTAAGCCAATCTTACTTACCTCTTTGTCGCAGAGCTTCATAAACACCCTCCCATATCGCCTCTAAATATGATGGATGTGGAAATTGAAAGTCAAGTAATTGTTCAAGACTAGCGTTTAATCTCATCGCTAACGCTATTAAAGTTATTATTTCCTCAGCCCTTTCTGAAAAAGCTACAGCGCCAACTATCTTACCCTCTTTAAAACAAATCTTCACAAAACCTTCAGTCTCCTTTTCCGCAATAGCCCTAGCAATACTTACCATGTTTACTTTGACACACTCACCGTCTTCGGTATTTCCAACATAGGCTATTTGTGGCATTGTGTAAATAACTTTAGGAACTACTTGCCCGTTATAGGCTTTTCTAATACCTACAGCATTCAAACCGGCTATTAATCCCTTATGTATAGCTTCATGCGCAGTAAATGACCTAGTTACGTCACCAGCACCATAAATACCTTTATAAAGAGTTTCCATGTATTCATTAACTTTTAACCACCCCTCATCCTGTGGTAACTCCTCGAAACCTTCCAAATTTGCCCTCCTACCAAAACTTATTAGGATTAAATCGCCTTCCAACGCCTTTCCGTCGCTTAATATAACCTTATTACCCTCGACTTTTGCCTCACTATTCAAGATTAACTTAACACCTATTCTTCTGAACTGGTTTGTTACAGCCTCTCTCAAGTCCTTATCGTGTTTCGGTAAGAGCAGGCTCTCCTTCTCGACAATATAAACCTCTTTACCGGACATTCTCAGTAACCAACCGTATTCAACTCCGCCAACACCACCTCCAAGTACAACTATCCTATTGAAGTCCTTCTCAAGATAGGGCAAATCATCCGATGCAATACCTCCAGTGGGTTTCAAAGTACCAGTCGCTACAACTATTTTATCACTCTTTACGCTTTGTCCATTAACCTCCACATCTTTCCCTTTTAGTTTCGCCTTCCCTCTAATTACGTTGACTCCGTGGGATTCTAGAATGTATTCTACTCCTTTGGAAAGACGGGAAATGGCATCAGCTGCTAATTTCCTTATAGTTTCATATTCGATCTTAACTTCAATACCTATTCTGCTTAGCTCATAAGCGAGCGTTAAGGGATGTAACATAGCTTTCGAGGGAATACAGCCGTAAAGTACGCAAGTGCCTCCAAGTCTCTCATTTTGTTCAATAAGTGTTACTTTCTCCCCCAGTGATGAGGCAGTTATTGCCGCATAAATTCCAGCCGGGCCAGAACCAATAACAGTAATCATATTTTTATGTTTAATTGTGAGTTTTAATATATGAGGCTAATAATTGAAGGAGGCAATTCTGGAGATAGACAAATGGCATTAGACGAAGCAATGTTAATCTTACTGTCTCAAGGTTTGATTGAGGAAACCGTCAGGCTTTGGAATTTCTCACCTACAACGCTAACTCTCGGTAGGTTCTTAGCTGTGAAGGATTGGGTTAATGAAGAGGAGTTAAACAAGTTAAAAATACCTTTAGTGCGGAGGTTTACCGGTGGTGGGCCGGCATTACACGATGAAAACGGTGAAATCACGTGGAGCGTGGCAGTTAAAGGAGACGACATGGTCAAGGTTTATAAGAAGGTTAGTGAGGCATTAACATTGGCGTTAAGCAAGTTTGGCTTGAAAGGGGAGTTCGTACCCATAAATGACGTGGTAGTTAACGGTAAGAAAGTTGTTGGAATGGCGGGGGCAATAAGAAGGGGGGCAATTTTAGTTCACGGTACTTTCATGTACGCTACAAACTTAGAGTATATGAGCGTCATTAAAAGTCCTAAGGTTAAGGAGGTTCAGAGGGGAACTCCTAAAGCAAGGGTTACTACGATTTCTGAGCTTTTAGGGTATAAAGTAAGTAGAAATGAGGCTTTAAATTCCCTAATTGAGGGTTTTTCTACTGTTTTTAAACTTGAAGAGGGCGAATTAACGCCTTTAGAGGTCGATTTATCTGAACAGTTAAGATGGAAATATTCAAATCCCATGTGGACTTATTTAAGGTGATGAGGTGCGAGTACTCCTTTAGGTCAAAACAAGGTAAGACTGTAATATTACGGGTTTTTGAAGATGGCAGAGTTGAAATTACCGGGGACTTCTTTACCACTGAAGAGGACTTAAGGAGGATTGAAGAGGCTCTATCCAAGAGGGAAAAGTTAGATGCACAACCCTTCATCTTAGGTGTCGATATTGATGAGTTATATGAAGCATTAAATCAATGTTTGAAATAATATTTTTTATGAGAGTAATTTTGTTTATAATAAGATTTATAACTAACTTTTTACAATATATCCTAATGGCCATAATAGACGACGCAAAGAGGGGAGAAATAACTGACGAAATGAAAGCAGTAAGCAAATTAGAGGGAATTTCTCTTGAAAAAGTCAGAAGACGAATAGCTGAAGGAAAAATCATATTAATAAGGAATGTTAAGAGGCGTATAAGTTAATGTTAATTTCTTGCTATTAATCAAGGGCTGGATCTTTTTATGTTAACACAGAGATCTTTTTATGTCATTTATAACAAGCTTTTCTCACTTAAGGATAACTCTAATGTTGATGTAAGTTGAAGGGATTTGCGGGGTTGGCCCCGTGATGTTAGAGTCCTATAACCCACACGTGAGGGCTTAAGCCCTTACACCTTATCACGATTAAAGTGAAACGAAAGCCTAGGGGTAGACGGATAAAAAGGGTTTTTCCGTGCTCTGTTAAAGTCCAGGGGATAAAGATTAGTATTAAATATATTGTGAGATCCTGTGAAGCCCAAACCCCTTGTTGATAATAACCCATTTTCAAACTAATTTCCCTTCAGTTATAGATGTTCCTCCTAAGTTCAACGGAATTGTTAGAGGGATAGTCTAATTTTCCTTTTTCATTAGATCAGAATGTGAAGGCCCCACATGGAAAGAGGACTTTCATCCAAATTATGTCTAGTCTCTTGAGAGGGATACTGGTTGCTTCCCTACAGTCCCATTAATTTAGGAGGGGTGTTGATAACATGGCTAAGAGGAAATTAGGAAAAAGAAATATAAGGGACTATCCATTCCCCTGACGAGGCTTTCTGTCTCTTAATCCTAATATATTTAAAAATTGGTTATTTGAAGGTTGAGTTCATCCTAGTTCCCATTCTTTCGAGTTAAATAATTCATTAACATAATCTCTCAATTCATTAAGGGCTTCAACTAAAAGGTTTTTAAATGACTCATCAAATAATTTCCATTTCTTAACTTTGATTTTTATTATATATCCAATCCTACCCTTCCTTAAGGCAAAGACTATGACTTCTGCGTTTATTTTTTCTTTATTTTTTAATGATATAGTTATTGACATGTCCGCCCTATAAGGGTTTACCCTCGCATTACCTCTTCTTAAAGTTACTGAAAACCCGTCATCTTCATTAACATATTTTCTATCATCCCAATCAACCAACAGATTTGTCGCGTAACTACTTATTGCAAATACTAGTTCAGAATTTAGATTAGATAAGTAACTCCAATTTAATGGTATAATAGACGCTATCAACACACTAGCTATAATAGGAGATAAAAACACGCGCATGAATATAAACGCAAGTATTACAAATAAGATTGAAGTCAATAGAATAAATAGGCATCTAAATAACCACGATAAAAAGTAGCCTAAAACATACGATAACAATAGTATTAAGAGAGATAGATAAGTGAAATAGTTCAGACTGAAGTATAATATCACGAAAATTATTATGGATATTATAGCGCTAGCATATATATACTTAGATCTTAATATGAATTTAGTGTCTATATCTTTAACGTCTTCTAGTATATTTCTAGACGATTTTACTAAATCTTCAAACTCTTTATGGCTCAACTTTATATTTAAATCGTCAATGAACGTCCAAGGAAGTTCCATTTATGAACTATCTTATCTAGATTATTATAAAGCTAACTAATAGTGGAATAGGTAGGGTGAGAAACACTAAATTCCCTCGTGTTAATTCTATTTTATTCTTTTTTAGAAATGAATTGTATTAGTATATATAAGTATACAACAGTTTATAAGCTGGTAATTGACGGATAACATATGAAAAGCATATTTCTTTCAATATTACTGGCCTTATCAATTTCGTTAATGTTAATAGGAGATATGTTTAGTACAGATGGTTATGTGAGATTATCAGAGGAAGTACTAGAATATTTGATCATTTTAACTATAATTTTCGCGTTAATAACTTATGCGGGGATTAGAAAAATTATTTCAAACTAACAGCTATAATTATCGATTTTTTTATTTTAATGAAGTTTGGCTAACCAATAAATACTTCTTAGCCTTATTGATACATGCATGAGAAAGATTACGTCCATTAAGGCTTTAAGGGATGCAGTTAAGCACACGAAATTAATACGTACTACGCCGTTTTCTGAACCCAGCATAAAAAAATATTGTGAAAAATGTGTTGAAGTGCCTAACGAATTCAGAAACCAAGAAGAATTTCTAAATTGGAGGGATTACGTAAAATCTAAAGGTGACGTGGTATTTGTAGGGCGAAATTATGTAATCAATTTACTATCTGGGAAACAAAAACTGGGAGAAAGAGGTGAAAAGTTAAGGGGCTATATATTTCTTTTTCCATTGTCATTTGCTATCAAGTTTTTGTCTAAAAAGGGTGTGGCGATCAATGATAAGATATTGAATTACAGTGTGATCTCAATAGGTGATGACAATCATGTAATATCAACTTTCATACCCCCTTTGTTGGAAGAAGCAATAGAATTAAACAAGAAAAATAAGCTTGAAGAAAAACTAAAGATCGTTAATAGGTTTAAAAGGGTAATATACTCAAAGCCCACAGAGGGACAAGGGTTACTTGATTTTATAAAGAGTAAGTATGTTGGTAACAATTTAAGAAAGGACTGGGAGGAACTGTCAACAACGTGGAGGGAAATAGTATTTTATTACCTAGACTTCTTATTCGGATTTCTACCGGGGGAGGCTAAAAGAACCCTATCAGAAATTCCGAGTATGGGGAATAGTGGAGATTGTGTATTTTATTCCCCTACACCGATAGAGTTCACAGATTACATAGATCAAGGGGTTTTTAGTCTCTTTAACAACAACAACGTGGTAATTGTAGGTCCCTTGAGTTCGGGTAAGTCAATGATTGCAAATAGTATAAAGTCCAGGATAAACTCTATGTGTGAGGACGCAAAGGTCATTGACTATCACGATAGTAATAATTATAAATATATAGAAAAACTTAAGGAAGAAATAGGGAGTGAAAGAATGATTATAGTTCTCACTGATGATTTGTATAAAGTTCTAAAACCTAAAGGTATTGTTATAAAGCAAACTAGAGTGAATCAAGTTTTAAACCAAGGGGAAAAAATGTTCGAATATGTTTATAATACGATTTTTGATGCTGATCCGAATAAAGTACTTTGGTATTTACCGCTTCTTTACGTGTATAATAAATATAAAACTCCAATACCTAAGGGTCTTTCCTTATTTATCATGAAATCTTTAAATAGGAACGTCTCGGCTGAAGATATAATTATTAAATGGTTTAGTAAATTTGAAGAGGAGTTAGAAATACCTATAAATAGTGATTATGGCACAGATCAGATTAATAACATAGACTTAACCAAGGTTTCTGAAAAGATATTACAAATGGCGTCACAGTTCATGGGCGATAAGGAATTTGAAAGGGAGCTTCTCAATCTCTTCTCTTACCACGATTTAGGCTATTATATTTTTAAAAAGCCTAAAGTAAAAGCACTTAAAGAGCTGGGGGATTTAACTCATCCGCTAGTTATTAATTCACTATTACCTCTAAAGGAAAAAGTTATAGAATTTAATTCAAATTTTGGAGAGGAATATTGCGAGCAATTGCTAGGAAAAATCGATAACACTAGAGACGTTATTATATCTAAAAAGGGTAGTGTTAGAGCACTCTCATTACTGGAACCATATTCGTTATTAAGTGACATAAGAATTGTGTTGAGGGCGAAGGTTAGTAAATGTATAGACAAGGTTTTCGATATCCTTATTTCGTCAATTAAAAGTGGGAGAACAGAGTGGATAGACGCAGTTCTTGATGATTTAGTTGACTCCTCAATTTACTTTAATAAGCTTTATTACCTTTCTCTTATATCGTTCTATTATTTGACATATAAATATTCAGAAAAGATCGCGGATTTAGTGAAAAGAATGAATTTACCATATAAGGATTTTCCCCTCTCGTTAATACTATATTATGAAAACGAATTGGATAAGATCTCTGTAAGTAACTCGTTAATTGCATCTCTTATTTACGGTTATCTAGCAAGTTTAGCCCTCTCAAATAGGGACTTGCTAAAACTTGCGATATTATACGAAAAGTTTAGGAGGAATTATAATAAATTAAACAGAGGAGAAAGACTCAATCAAGAAGAAGTGAAGAAGATTTCCGATTTCGTCTTTTTATTCCCTACTACCGATATTAATTCCATTTATTCCTATTTAGACGATTTAAAGAAGAGACTCGATGCTGGAATTGGTTACACTTTACTTTTAACCCATCCTAAGGAAGAATCAGCTAAGACTACATTAGAATTGGCGGAGAAATTGAGTTATGAATTATACGAGGAAATTCTGAAAAAGATTAAGGGAAATAAGGCTGATGATTACGATTTTCTCGATTTGTTAAAAATATACCAGATTAGGTTAATGAAAAGTTTAGCCAGTGGAGAGAAGTACGAATATAAGATTGTGCTTCAGGACTTCATAGACCTTGAGAGGTTTTCTAAACAAATAAAGAGTATAAATGCAAAAAATACTATAAAAATAGCCTCAACAGTTGCCAAACTTGTCCTATATGATAAGGCTAATAAAATTAATTCCTCCTCTAATTTACTGGATTTAATAATATATTTGGGGAGTTTGTTGTTGTTAAAGGATGGAGAATATGATAATATGTTTAAATCTATATTATCTCAAATTAAGGATGATAGTATAGAAAAATTAATAGGTAATATTATATTATCAATACTCTCTAAAAGTGATACGAGTAAGTACATGGACGAATTAAAGGATAAATACTACTCGATAATGGTTGAAATACTATCGAGGTTCTTGAACGACAAAAAGAGGTTCACAGTCGCGTTAATACCTTTTATAGCCTTATGGCACATAACTGGCAGTAGACCTAACGTTTTATTATCTTTTCCTTAACAGCAAAATTCCTAAGATAGCTATTATGACTACCGATATCAATATAGAAGTTAAGTCAATGTTTAGGATAGGCTGCTGGATGTTAGTGATTATAGATCCACTGGTTAAAGTTGATGTTACCCTATTACTCTGAGTAGTAATAGTTGTCGTAGTATTTACGCTAGTCACGTTAGTTGCTGTTGCTGTTATTGTTGTTGGTACATAAGTTGTTGTAGTAGTATTTTCTGATTGATTTTGTTGGCTATAGAATACCATTACTGGTACTTTTATGCTTTCATTTATTTCACCGAAATAGTTAACAGCCTCAATAGTAATAATTAACGTAGTATTTCTTGTTATATTAAGGGTGAACAAATTCTCATCTGACGTTCCTTCTAGTGTATCATTTACGAAAATTTCGTAATAAGACCTAACGTTTTCATTCCAGCTGATTAAGATTTCAGTGTATCCATTGTATCTTAGTTGTTCTACTGAAATGGTAAAAGGTTGGGGTTTGCTCCCTATAAATACTGATTTAGGACTTGAGCTTATACTTATAGATGGAGGAATTAGTGATAAAGAAGACGTCTCAGAATCTAAAAACACATAGTATTCTCCATTGATCTCGTATATGGCCTCTGCAAGGGAGATTTTAATCGTAGGTAAGGTCGAAGAACCGCTCTCTTCCCACAAAGTATTCCAATTCTCGGTAAAAACAAAGTTCTCGTAAAATATCTCGCTATTAGAAGCGCTGAATCTGACACTATTTATAAGGAATAATTTGTCGTAATATTCTATTGTAGAGACTCCGCTAAACTCCTTAACGTAAATTATCTCCTTAGAGATTGGGTTGTATGCTACGAAATACGTATTATTGTCTATGTAATAGGTTATTATAAAATAAGTAGAATTAATTACTAATACGTCACTAGGGTTCTCCCCTTCATATTGAGGTATTTCTTCAACTATTTTCCCCTTACTATTTATTATGTAAAAGTTTTGTGAGGGCAGTTGTGCTTCATATAAATTGCTAGATGTCAGGGACGTTAAAAACATCTTAGAAGTAGAGTTTGAGACTATTATTTCACTATTGTTCACCACCGTCAAAGTGGTCGGGTTGATAACGTCTAACGAAACGTTAGCTATAACTGTGTTATTAACAATAGTTAAAAGGTAAGCCTTTTGTGAGCTTATTGAAGGGTACCATAATGCTAAAAGAGTATTATTATACTTACTTACCCATTCAGTGAAACCGCTAGTTATGATAACCCCTTTGTTTTCCCATCCAGTGCTTACATATGCTACTTCATCTTGTGTAATATTAGTTTGTGGGCTAAAAGTCGAAATACCCGGTACATATATAAAGTAAACTAAATTTCCAATAACTACAGGTTTAGAAACAATTATTCCACCAGGGTAATATGGTGGTAAGTTAGTCCCTTCTAGATAATCGCTTATTGAGTTTATTGTGTAAGATACATTTCCACTCTGAGGGTAGTTTACTGTGCCGCTAGCATTAATTACTAAGTAAACCAACCCGTTTTGAGTTAGAGCTTGTTCCGACGTGTAAATTAACGAAATGTTTACAGAGAAAGATAACGATATCTGAGATTTTGTTAAGGGTGAAAATGTGGGAACTAAGAATAATAAAAGGAGGGGGAGGAAATATTTTAATGCTCTTTTCTTTTCATTATCTCTTCTTCTTTTTGTTTTTACCATATTTTTTATTTGTTTTTTCAAGTATTTATTTGTGAAACTGGAGGTGGAGAATTAACTCCAGCAATCTTTTTCATATATTCTTTATACATACAACGGTCTTGAATTACAATAAGCCCCGCTTTCCTAGCCTTCTCAGCAGCTTCGTTATTCCTTATCCCCTCTTGTAACCATATCACCTTAACGTCTCCACGCCTCTTTACTCTCTCTAACACTTCATCAATTATCTTTGGTACCTCGTTTGATGGTCTAAAAACTTCTACAATGTCTATCTGATCTGGAACATCAAGCACTGATTTATAACTTTTTCTCCCCAAAATCTCGTCTGCGGATGGGTTAACTGGTATAACATTATATCCTTTACTTATTAGAAATTTAGGAACTTGGTGAGCCGGTTTTGATGGATCTTTTGAAAAGCCTACAGTAGCTATGTTTTTATATTTTCTCAGCACTTCCTCGATTAACTTTTCCTCATCCATAATTTAATTATTTGGTAAGTGCTAAAAAGTTCATCCTTTAAATTACTCCATAAAAATTAATTTAAAAAGCTTTCTTTCATATTTTTTGAAAAAATAATAAATCATAAAACTTTTTTAACCTAAGATCATAAATTATATTGTGGGTGGAAATGAAAATTGGTAAGATATGTGGTTGTTCAGCTATAATAGCATTGGGTGCGTTTTTATTCGGTGGAGGTTTGGCGGGGTTAGTAAAAGTGGCATCACCAGAATTTCCCTTATATCTAGGAACATTGCTGATGTTAATAGGAGTCTTAAGCGCTAGCGTTACGATTGCTAAGCCAGCTGAATAGAAGATTACGATGTGAGGATTAGATTTATTTATATATTAAGGGAAAGGATAATAAATGCGAAAAATTTTCTTTTTAGTAATTTTGGTGGGACTTCTCCTATTACCCCTTATATCATTTCATATAGTTGAAGCACAAACGAAATATTACGGAATAGGAATAGCCTCATATGGTTATTACGATTATAACGGCCTTATACAGCCTTACTCCATTTCAACAAAAGAGATCGTGGGATTCTTTAATATAACCTCGATCTCTGGGAGTAGCTTATTAACACTCCAATTAGGGGCTACAATAAATTATTCTGGGTTGTATTGGATACAAGAATCCTTAGTATTTAACCCGGGGAACCAGACTCTAGCTTTCTTTGCAAATAACTCATTCCTAACTCCTTTTACAAAATACTTTCTACCCCTAGCTGGGTTCTTAATAATTCAATTGGAAAATAATGGTGATATAACTGTATTTAAATTCGGTTACATAATAATCCAAAACGGTAGCAAGATTTACCCTCCAGAGTTAAGGAGTTATGAAAGTAGAGTAAGAGGAGTTTACAGCTTCACTGTTAATCCTATTGGCGGAAACGTTGAGTTTGTATTCGGGGGTTTCAACTCCCCCGCAATATTTAATAGCTTAACTTCATCTCTATCACTATTCTATAATAACAGTGAGCTTACTCCTTTTCCTTCGGTTTTTAGTTACGGGTTAAATTCTACGGGTTCTTCGGAAAATCTGAAATCAAATATTGAAAATAACATAGTGCAAGTGAGTATTGGTCAGCCTAATAAAGTAATTTTAACAAACAATTATACACCACCTCTACCACCGTTAACCTACGTTAACATTACGTATAATGTGGTCAATTGGAAAGTTTATAAAACTTTAACATTATATGTTAATCACGGAGAAAATTTATCTATACAGAAGATAATACCCATAAACAGTTCAGCTTACTTATATTACAATGACTCCCCTCTTTTCCGATTCATCAATTTTACTCCCCATACATTTTTGATGTATAATATTACGTTAAACTATTTATTATTCTATAAAATTTTAGTGAACTATCCTAACGGGAGTGTTGTGGTATTAAATGTTGAGAGGGGTAGTATAATAGAATTTCCTCAAGTTATTAACATAACTTCTGAGGAGAGGTATTATTTAAACTCCTCACAAGATATTAAAATAGTGTCTTATCAGAGTGTTATAAAGCCAGTCTATGTAAAACAGTTCTTAGTAAAAATATACTACCCTAATGGTACCTATATCTCATGGATTACTCAAGGAAAGACTATAATTCTACCCAAAGTTATTTATGTTAATAATTTTACACGTTACGTCTTATTAACTAACTTACCAATTACAGTAACTTCTCCGATTTCTTTAGAAGGGATTTACACGGAACAATTCTTGACTATTATTAACTATTCTGGTGTAGTTATCAAACAGTGGGTTGATGCTGGTAATATAATAACGCTTACTGCAAACGTCCCACTTTTCTACAACGCTTATTGGAAAGGGACTTATAATGTCCCAGTAGGAAGTAAGATAGTGATTGATAAACCAGTTCAAGAGGAATTAGTGGAATACCTAGACGTTAAAGAGGTCGCCTTTATTGGTCTAATTATAACTTTAGCGGGGCTTTTAACATTCTTTTGGTTATCGGTTAGGAAGAGGTAAAAGTTCGGAGTCAAACTTTTAAGTCATTTTTAATAATTCTAATTTATGAGTTGGTTCAACTTAGAGGAAGTAAAGAAATTGATTAGGAAGGACAACTCAGTTTTAGTAGTATGGGATGTACAAGAGACGTTAGTAAATAGTATATTTAATAAGGAGGAGTTCATATCAAAACTGAAGGAGCTAATTGAGGCAGCTAGGAAATATAGTGTTCCAATAGTCTATACTAAAATAACGCCTTACCCAGATAAGTTTCAGCCCAGATATTTTAGAAGAAGCTTTAACCCTGGAGACATAATTAAGGAAGTTTATCCGGAAGAAGGAGACGTTGTTTTGAATAAAAATACTCCTAGTATATTTGTAGGAACTAATTTCGAATTAATGCTCAGAAATGTTGGGATAACTACTATCGTCTTTACTGGAATAGCTACTAATATAGGTGTTGAGACTTCAGCGAGGCACGCTCAAGCTTTGGGTTTCTTACCAGTTATTGCGAAAGAGGCAGTATCTTCTAGCGATAAAGAGGCTCATGAGAGGTCTTTAGCTAACTTGAGCAAACTAATGCCAGTGCTCAGTAATAAGGAGATAATTGAGAGATGGAGCAGTGAATGATAAAAAACTTAGTTTAACACAACTTTATAACCCCCTACTAAACTTGTAATTTATGGAAAGTAGTAATGATATAGTAACGGTTGAAAATTTTCTACGTCTTTTTGATATCTCTAAAGGCTATAAAAAAGTTACTTTATATTTTGATTATATTACAGATTTTGCAAAGTTCTTCAATGCAATCTTACCTAAAGAGTTAAAAGAAGTAATTATAATATCACCTAAATCTAGGGCTAAAGATATGGTGTTAGCGATAAGCTCTGTTAGGCCTAATGCTGCAGTTTTAAGTGTAATATTAGATCGAGAAATAGACTTTTTTACATTAGCTTATAGGTAATGAATTCCCTACGAAGATACAGTCCGTAATAATCTTTTTATTTCTGACCAAATTTCTGGCAATGGAAAAGTAATTGCAGTAATTTACTTTTTTAGTCCAGTTCGTCAAATCTTAAATTACATCATAAATTCAAAATTTTATTAATTTAATTAAACGTTGTATGACCATTTATTAATATACAAATTCAGATTGATTGTGTTAACCATATAACCTTTATTCTGGTAAAAATTTATTAATTAGGATTGGTAAAATAATCATATGTTAGAGTTTAATAAGAGAAAAAGGGATAAACTTGATATAATGGGAGATATATTAAATGCATGTAAAGAAGAAGGAATAAATAAGACTAGGCTAATGTATGCTGCAGGGATAACCTATGAGGTTGCAAAGAAATATTTACCAGAATTAGAGAAAATAGGTTACATTGTAAGAAAAGATAATATGTATTATCTTACAGAGAAGGGTAAGAAGGCCG
The DNA here is from genome assembly GCA_028277025.1 of Sulfolobaceae archaeon. Next base: position 2,305 of record JAPYVG010000003.1, on the reverse strand, counting down.
CAGAAATATTGGCTCAGATTAAAGAGAAAAAGAAAGAATTAAAACAACTTCTAGATAAATTTGAGCAATTAAACAAATAATCGTTTTTAAAAAGATTTTAGCTTTTTACTTTTTCTTTCTCCTGGATTAAACCTCCAATCAAACTTATTATTGCGAATTCAGTAGGAGTAGCTAAGCCTATTGCACTCCCTGCAATTACGAAGTCTCTTTTATCCTTAAAACCGCCGTATAATATCATTAATCCCGCTATTATACCTAAAATTCCTAAATACACTAAAACGCTACCACTTAGAGCATTAAATTTATAGAGATAATAGTCTAATGGGTGTCTTAGTACTATATCTACTAGCCCGGCTATTATTGTTACCACTCCACCTATTGTTTCAAGTACTCTTTCGATCATTTGACTCGCCCAAGATATCGTTTCATATTTTACCTTAAAACATTGACTTAGATAAGCATAATACAAAAATACTTATCAGAGTCTCCTCAGGTTTACATAAATAATTTTTAGTATATAGAGGGAATTAACTAAAAAGAATATGATCAAATAATGAATTGTAATAAAAGTAAAATATTTGTATAAGAGATTTATTCATTTATAAAAAGGGATTTTTAAGGTTTATAAACTATGCACAAAAATAACCTTTATAAAATAAGTAAGTTTCTAATTACTCTTTTTCTATTACTGGGATCAAAGGTACTTCTACTATAATATTCCTGTTAACTTCTTTGGGTTTCTCTAAAGAGATCTTTATACCGTAAACTAGATATGGAATATAGTATAAAATCCATATTATATTAATTATTATTGCATATGCTAATAGCGTTTTAGTAATATCTAAGGTCACTTTTATTATACCGTTAATTAATGTGAGTCCTAAAATTAATAATACCGTTATATATGGGAGTATTAAGTATACTTGCATACTTATCTTACCTTTTGGAGTTACTACGAAAATACTTTTCCTTCTACTTATCCATTTTATAAAAGACATAAGAACTGCGGGGAATTCTAATATTTCAACCGTTTGATGTAAGAAGAATCCATATAAGCCGTAATCATAATCTTTCATAGCCCATAAGTACATAATAACCGTTATTATAACTATTGGGAAATAACTGATGGCATATAATATAGGATTTAAAACTATGTATGATACGTTGAAATCAATAAAAACTATAGGGGCTAAAAACTCTATTAGCCTTAAAAATCCTATCCTTATCCAATAAATTACTCCCGCAAAATAATCAAGGAATACTACTAGTGGTAAATCAAGTTTTAATAAATCTTTTAAGAGTTGAAATCCCCCCAGAGACCAACGACCCTGTTGTTTTAAATAAGCACTAAGATCTTGAGGAGGTTCCCCGTACCAAATACCAGAATAATTGATGTATATAGATTTATAACCTTTTGCGTGAAGTTTCGCAGAAGTAGCAACGTCTTCAGTTACTGTATCCTCCTTTAAATACCCAACTTCTTTCAATGCGGAGACACGGAAAGTGGTTCCAGACCCTAAACTGAATGCAGATATCAAATTTCTCCCCTTCATTATAATTTTGAGGAAAGGTAACTGTTGGTACCATGCTCCTTTAGCTATTTTAGTATAAGTCTCGCTGTAATATTGCGGAATTTGCACAAATGCTACGGACGGATCATCAAAGTATGCACTAACTATTTGAAAAAAATTAGGTGAGGGTCTCTGGTCTGCATCAAAGATAGTTACTAAGTCATAATAATTTCCATACCTTCTTAAGGCATCATTTATTGCCCCAGCTTTAAAACCTCTCCTATTTGTTCTGTGAATATAAGTTATACCCCTCTTTTCGCAGAAGGACTTCAGTTCATCAGAAATGTTCTTTTTTGTAGAATCATCTAAGAGAAATACGTCACAATTACCATATCTTTTTGCAGCGAATTGAACAGAAATTAGTGTAGCTTTAACTATTTCAGGATCCTCATTAAAAGACGTTACAAATGCCGCTATTTTATACTTCTTGCTTGAAGATCTTAGAATATAAAAGTCAGCATATTTTTTAGCTCTTCTATACTGGATATAAAATATTATACTTGCTACTATTCCATTAACTGAAATTAACCATACTAAAAATGATAGTGTAATAAAGTAAATAAATTGCTTATTATAAGTATAATAAGTTAAAATTCCTGCTATAAGAAAAATGAATACTACAATAGTATTATTTATTACTCTTCTCCAACCCATTTACTTCACCAGCTGTTGACAGTATTTCTCTAAGAAATAATCTTAGAGCTTCATCTATGCTAACAATGTTAAAATTATTA